>NZ_CP137138.1:602436-903655 GCF_047324295.1 Fructilactobacillus vespulae
TACGCTAATACTTTAATCAGTATTATCCAATACAACGGTTTGAACAAATATGATGCTATTACTGGTGAAGCAGGTGCATTTAGCCAACAACCAACTGTATCACAACCAACTAACAACCAATCTGGTAGCAACCAAACAACCGGTGTTCAAACTCCTAACTTTGATAAGACTTACATTGTCAGAGAAACTCAAAATGTAAGAACTGATGCTTCTATCAATGCTGCCATTACTGGTCAACTTCACGCTGGTGATGTGATTGGTTATGATAACCAAAAGAATGCGGATGGCTACACTTGGTTACACTACCAAAACTTTGTCGGACAAGATCGTTGGATTGCTGACTTAACTGGTGTTACTAACGTTGATGCTAACAACAATGATTCAGTAAACACTCCAGCAACCAACAATGGTACCAACACTACTACTGCAGCTAACAACAACCAAAGCAACTCAGCTGCTGAAGTTACTGTTCCAGCAACTGGAAACCAACCAGCTGGATTTAGATACTCAACTAACCCAGAAATTGCTAAACTTCAAGTTGCCGCAATTGAAAGCGTTGAAAAGGGTCAACTTCCAACTTACTACGCTAAAAAAGAAGTAGCTCAAGCTCCGGTTGCTCAACCACAACAACCAGCAGCTCCAGTACAAAAAGCTACTGAACCAGCTAAGGCCGAACAACCAGCAGCTCCTGCTGCTAAACAAGCTGTTTTACCACAAACTGGTGAAACTAATAATGGTTTCTTAGCAATGGTAGGTGCTTCACTAGTTTCTCTATTTGCTTTCATTGGTTTAGGAAAGATGAACAAGAAAAACAACTAGTTTGAAGCCAAACTAAGCGTTTAAAAACTAAATATATTTTAAAAAGACAACCAATTTTCTACTATTTAATAGAAAGTTGGTTGTCTTTTTTGTCTAAATGTTTGTCCATTATCCGATTTTAAGTCATTAATTTAGAAACAAAAACATACCTAGTGTAATTGATGGAACCCTTTAACAGTAGTATTTTCAGTTACTTTACATTTCGAGTATTTGAGAGCGTTTTCTTGCTAAATTTGGCAAAAAAATTTAGAAAAAATTTGCAAAATTTATGAAAACGGTTAATCAGTATTAATAACAAAGATTAGAAGTACCCAAAACTTTTAACATTATTAAATATCTTTAGATTTCTTTGATAAAGTTGTTGAAAAAATATAAACTTCCTTGTTACTATAGCTAAGTCGTTTATGAAATTTTAATTTTTTTGAAGGAGAATATTTTGGAAATACCTGAAGCGTATCAGAAACATAAAAAGATGATCGAAGGGACCGCAGAAAAGAAAGTTCGTAATAAATTAGTCAAATCGAAACATGGTTGGATGAAATTTGCGACGGGAACTTTATTTTTAACTGCTAGTTTATCTTTTATGCAGATAAGTACAAATGCTGATTTACATACGAATGAATTTTCAACCACCCAAACTGCTAATCAAGTTGTAGCAACTATGAGTGCTGAAAATTCAGTCAATAGTGAAACAACAACTTCAGTAAAAAACGAAACACCAACTTCAGTAAGTAGTGAAGCTACTAATTCAGTAAGCAGTGAGGCTACTAATTCAGTAAGCAGTGAGGCTACTAATTCAGTAAGCAGTGAGGCTACTAATTCAGTAAGCAGTGAGGCTACTAATTCAGTAAGCAGTGAGGCTACTAATTCAGTAAGCAGTGAGGCTACTAATTCAGTAAGTAGTGAGGCTACTAATTCAGTAAGTAGTGAGGCTACTAATTCAGTAAGTAGTGAGGCTACTAATTCAGTAAGTAGTGAGGCTACTAATTCAGTAAGTAGTGAGGCTACTAATTCAGTAAGCAGTGAAGCCACTAATTTAGTAAGTAGCGCAACTTCAACCAGTAGTTCAGCTGCTACTTCACTTTCTACCAGAATTACAGATAGTGAAGATGAAGTAACTGCCGATGAAGTTAATAATCCAATTAAATCTAAACCCGAAAATCAAAAACTTGAACCAGCTAAACAAGTTGAGAATCCGGGAGACAAACAAAGTAAAGAAGCATATGATTCTAAAACGGTTTATGACAGCAATCATGATGGCGTAAATCCAGATACTGCAACGAACGAACAAGCCGGAGTAGAATTTAGTCGATATCGGCAAAAATACCATTACACTGATGCTCAAGGTGGTGGTAACGATGTGCAAACCATTTGGAAGGATTCTAATGGATTATGGCACTTCTACTACCTTCACAGTGATACAGATCAATTTGGTAAAGATCGCATTAGCCAACAAGGATGGGCTCACGTTACTAGTTCAGACTTAGTTCACTTTCAAGATTGTGGGACTGCAGTTCCTGCTAAAGCGGACGGTTTGTGGGATGCTACTTGGACTGGTTCTATCGTAACTAACGAAAATGGATTTTATAAAAACCTACCTAAATCACCAGATGTTTTAATTGCGGCCATTAGTGCACCAAGATTGAACAGTAAAATGGGTGATACCGGACAAAACATTTTCTTATTAGATAGTTTAGATGGTGGATATACTTTCAAACCAATGGAAAATCATCCCATTAACGGGCTTCCCCAACAAGTAGATGGATATTTAGGTGATAACCGAGATCCTAACTTGTGGTATAACTCTGAAACTAACCAAATGGAATTGTGGTTAGCTCAAGATAGTGATCATGGAAATGAACACGGAATTACCCAATTCGTTAGTGATGATGGGTTTAACTTTAAATACATTGGTAAAACTACTCTAAGTGGTGACAATGCTGCCTTTAAAAAATGGTCATTAGTTGAAACTCCAGCAGTATCACGGATGAAAGACCAAACTACTGGCGAAACTAAAGACGTAATGTTCTTTGGAATTCAAAACTGGGCTGAGGGACCATACTATAAAGTTATTAATGGTGAAGGTTGTGTTTGGTTAATTGGACATATTGATGAAAAGGGACTATTTATTCCGGATGACGCAGTTCAAGATCCAAATGACCCAACCAACTACATCATTACTGACAATTCTAAGATGAATCGTTCAGACTACGGTGCTGATTATTATGGTGGAAATAGCCAATTTAACAATGATCCGTTAGGAAATCCAGTTAACGGAGTGGTGCAAAATAGTTGGTTAGGTAACTGGCAATATTCTGATCAAGAAGTTAAGGATGGTAATGTAATTGCCTTAAATGGAGTCGCTTCATTTAGACAAGTTTACCTAGACAATGGAGTAGTTAAAGCTCGTTGGATTAGTTTAGACGGAACCGAATGGGACGATAACCTCAGTATCGAAAAGAACCGGGTTGAAGCGCAAGACAATCTTGCTACAGTTGGTAAAGAACAAACAATTGCACAAAATTATAACTTTAAAATTGAAGGAACCGTTAAACCCGATTTCGAAGCATTGTTTAATTTTGTCGAAAATGATGGTTCTCAACACATTCGTCTTTATCGGGATGGAAATGAAATTAAAATCTTGAATTGGCGTGATGGCGGAAGCTTTGTTAACAAAGCATCTAACTGGTACACATTACCTTACAACGCTTCTTTAGGTGATCGAGAAATTACCAAGATGAACGTTAGAACTGATACTCAAAGTATTGAAATTGAGTTCCCAGAAACCGGACAATTGTTCTCATTCTTGAGATACACACTTGATACCAAACAAGACGTTACGGTTAGAGTAGCGGGTGCAAACTCAGTGGTAAACGTTAAAAGTGATAATTTCAAAGGAAATGATAATTTAGAAACCATTACCACCGTTAAGTATTATGAAGACAATACTAATAATTTAGTTGGAAAAGCAGAATTTCATAATAAATATAAAGATACCATTAACACTACTGCTGGAATTCCAGACGGATACCGTTACTTTAGTGGAACCCAAAACTACCTTGTGCAACGTGATTCTAAACAACAGGTAGTTATTCACGTGAAGAAACTCGGTGACGAAACTTTACCAAGTTCAAACGGAAGTGATGCCGCAGGCTCAAACGGAAGCAACGCAGTGGGATCAAACGGAAGTAACGCCGCCGGATCAAACGGAAGTAACGCCGCCGGATCAAACGGAAGTAACGTCGCCGGATCAAACGGAAGTAACGCCGCAGGCTCAAACGGAAGTAACGCCGCCGGATCAAATGGCAGTGACGCAGCGGGCTCAAATGGAAGCAACGCAGCGGGCTCAAACGGAAGTAATGCTGCAGGGTCAAACGGAAGTAATGCTGCAGGTTCAAATGGCAGTGACGCCGCAGGTTCAAATGGCAGTGACGCAGCGGGCTCAAATGGAAGCAACGCAGCGGGCTCAAACGGAAGTAATGCTGCAGGGTCAAACGGAAGTAATGCTGCAGGTTCAAATGGCAGTGACGCCGCAGGTTCAAATGGCAGTGACGCCGCAGGTTCAAATGGCAGTGACGCCGCCGGATCAAATGGCAGTGACGCTGCAGGCTCAAACGGAAGTAGCGCAGCGGGCTCAAACGGAAGTAACGTAGCGGGCTCAAATGGCAGTGATGCCGCCGGATCAAACGGAAGTGACGCCGCCGGATCAAACGGAAGTGACGCCGCAGGTTCAAATGGTAGTGATGCCGCAGGGTCAAACGGAAGTGACGTAGCAGGCTCAAATGGTAGTGATGTCGCCGGATCAAACGGCAGCAAAGCCGCAGGGTCAAACGGAAGCAACGCCAGTGGCTCAAACAGCAGTGATGCAGCGGGTTCAAATGACAGCAACGCAGCGGGCTCAAATGGCAGCAACGCAGCGGGCTCAAATGGCAGCAACGCCAGTGGCTCAAACAGCAGTGATGCAGCGGGCTCAAACGGCAGCAACGCCTCTGGATCAAATGACAGCAATCCTACTAGAAACAATGAAAAACCAGCTACTGAATCAAGTAGAAACAATAGAACCAATGATTCAGCTGCTAAACCAGCCAACATGGTAATTGCTGATTTAGGAAATGATAGAGGTCAAAAAGAATTGAACGGCGATGATGCAACATTAATTAATTCAACTAATAATTCTGACCAAAATAGTAACGCTATCAATGCTAATTCAAATGGATACCCAACCATTAATGAATCAGGAATGGGTATCACAATGACCAATAATGCTGGTAATGGTGATAACGCAAATAATACTGCTAACGTAGCAGAAACATCAGCTACAGCAACAAACGAAACTCAGCAACCAGAAGACAATGCAGAAAATAACCAATCTGATAAGAATAAAACGAAGAAACATAACACTCATCATTCCAAAGGTGATGTTAAGAGTACCAAGAAGAATAACCATAAAAAGGAATCTAGTTCACTAGATAAATTCTTAGCTGCATTAGTTACTGCACTAGTTTCACTAATTGCCTTCTTCATTTACAAGAAGAAAAATTAGATAATTGAATCGTTAAAAAGAGACAACTAGTCTTCTCCTTTTGGAGAGATGGTTGTCTTTTTTTAATATTATTGGTTTAAATAATTGCTATAATGGGGGCATAATAAATGCAGTTAAGCTAAGGTGGTTGATTTTTTATGAGTAAGATTAATGATGATAGAGAAGCAAAACTTAAAGATTATAAATTACTAGGTGGAATTTTCCTTTTTCTAATTTTAGTTAGCTTGATAATGTTTTTTTGGCTCATTCCCATGTTTATTAATGCAACGGGTTTGAAGTCGTTTACTGGAGGAGCTGCTGAATCTAATGTTAGACAAACCACTCTGAAGGAATTAAATCGTGAGTTAAAAAAAGAAGGCTTTACGGGAAAAATCACTGATTTGAAAGAACGCCATAATGGTTTTAGTCAGGGCGGAATTACCGGAAGTTTTGTCTATCGTGAAAATCATTCCGACGTTAAGCTTAAAATCCCGGTTAGTTTTGAAGCCTATGACAACGGAAAGTTTGATGTAATTCAAAAAGATGGATCACATGGAAGCTTAAGTACGGCTGAACAGACGCTGCTTCCTTTAAAAGCTGCAGCAATGCAACAACCTGCAGCTAAATCAGAGAAGAGTCAGATAGAAAAAGTTATCAAAAATAATGCTAAAACCGGTAAATATAAGTTTATTGACATTGATACTAAATTCTTCACTGAATTTAGTAATGATGAACTTAAAGGACAAAGGGAAAATGACGATAACTATTTAAACGGGGTAATGCAACAAAATCAACAAGACCAACATAAGAAAAAATATGCGGCTGGATATTATGATGTTCCATTTGCCGAGTTAAAAGCACGCCAAATGTACAATTATGAGATTAACTTAGGAATAAATAATAGTAAAAAGGATAAGTTTAATAAAAATCAGCTCCAAGAATTTTTAATTAATAAATTTAATGAAGAAAAAATACCAGATGGAAAGTATGAAATTGTTTTAAACCTTGATAATGGCAAAAAAGCTAACGCTAGTGTCGATTATATAAACATTTTGGTTCAGGCTGGTGTAGCCAAGCTCACTAATCTTGATTATGATAATTAACTTTAAGTGACCAAAAAATTTTTAGATATAATGAAAGGCCCTTAAGCTAGAAAAAACTAACTTAAGAGCCTTTGTGATGGTAAAAATAAAATATGTATTTAGCTAATTTTAAAATGGTTTGATAATAACTTTAGTTCCAACTTTATCTGGTTGTGAAAAAGTATTGTAAAAATAAATATTATCAGGGAGACTCATTTGAATACACCCATGAGAATTAGGATGACCTAAACGTCCTTGACGACTCATCAATATGTCATTGTTTTGATCCGTTACGACTGAATGGAATAGATAGAGTCCATGATCTTTAAAACTGATATAATTTCTGGCCCCTTCAGTTATATTGGGTTTAGGGTTGTAAAACCATGTTCCGTGTTCAGGTTGAATCGCAAAAGTGCCGACTGGAGTAGGGGTGGCAGAATCTTTCACACCAGTTGAACAAAGAAAACTCTCGATTAACTTATTGTTTTGATAAATATTTACATTTTGGTGTTTTTGATCAACTACAATTTTCAAATCTTTAGCGGGAACATTAGCCAAATTAATATATTTTTTTGAAGTAGGTTTGTTCCAATCCACCACTTTTTGACCATTTAGTTTAATATAACTCGGATTTAACAGATCATTTTTGGAATTAGCAGACGTGTTAACTTCCAAAAATAATATGGAACAAAGTAATGGTAAAAAAACTAAATATAAAATCTTTTTCATAATTATTCTCCATATATTAAGGTTTAAAACAGACTTAATTATAGTCCATAAATAAAATAATAGAAGAGTGATTTGAAAATAAAATTTAAAAATGAAGTTAAATGTTTATATATATATTTAGTTATCTTTAATTTTAATGAAGTGAAATGCCGGATGTAGCTATGACAGTAGGTTGAAGCTTATCATGATGAACTATGATGCTTAATTTTAGGCAAACGAAAAGGAAGCAGTTTTGCTTCCTTTTTAGTATATTTTTATGGTTTTAATACAGCGTAGGCTTCACCGACGAAGTCTTCTACTGATTGAGAATCTGGTAGGACGAATGATACTTTTGGATAAGAAATGAAGTCGGTTAAAATGTCAAAGTGCCATTCATAGAAGTCGTTTGTATCAGCATTAGTTGAAGTACGAGCACCACCGACAATTAGGTTGGTATCTCCAACGTTTGAACCACCTCCAAATGTATTTGAACTTTGGGTGGTATGAGATCCGGTGTGAACGCGTTCTCTACTTACTTCTTTAATGTCATTTTTGTTATAAATGGTTAAAAAGTTGTCCTCAACGTTAAAATAAATAAATCCTTGATCATTGTAAATTAATGCTTGGGTACCGTTTCTGTAGCTTCTCCAGTTGGGCATGCTAATTTTATTGGTTAATCCAGAAATGATTTTATCTATATATTTGTAATAAAAATCTGAATATACTTGTGATACGGAATTTAAGTTATTTCTGATTTTATTAGCAAAAACCCCATTTTTTCTCATAAAAAAGGCTAAAATCCATAATAAAACAGAGAATCCTCCGGTCACTCCAGATGCAATAACCCCAACGGCGACAACGCCCCACATACTCCATTTTAATGTTTTTAAACTATCATTAGCTTGAACTTGAGCATCATCATATTTTTTTTGTAGCTTTTTTCCAGTTTCTGAATTTTCAAAAGTTGGTACTCCAGAAGCTTCATCTAGGTTATATTCTCCAGGAACATTCAATTCACTCATTTTAAATCATCTTATCCTTTCTAATTATTATTGGTAAAAACTTCAGTATAGTTATTATTACTGGTCCAGATAGCAATTAAATCATTACTATTTAATTGGCCGTCTGAAGAAAATTTAGCGGTAGTGTTTTTGGGATAAAACGATACAGACCAGTTGATGGGCGCAGTTTCATCCTGTAAAGCAGCAACTAAATAGTTACCACTACTATTAAAGACCACCGGGTTACTCTTATCGCTGGTAGTTAAACTATCTTTGGTTAAAGTGATATCGTTACTCTTTAAATCTCCGTTACTAATGGTTAACTGATTATCGCCACCAGGTTTAATTTTGTTACCATCATTAAATTTGGGAGACATAGATCCTAATTCTTGCCAATTACCCGCAATGCCAGCAAAGTTACCATTTTTAATTTCATCTAAGTTCATTCCTTTAGAATTTTGCTTGGTAGCAGCTTGGTTATTATTTTTTTGCGAATCATTATTATTTTGTTTTTTAGTTTGTGAGGCAGTGTTTTCTTGTTTCTTAGTATTATGTACTGTCGTTTTAGTAGTTGACTTGTTGCTATTATTAGTTGAAGTACCACAGGCAGTTAAAAATAAACATAATCCAATAATGCTAAAAAGCAGGTTTCTTTTTTTGATCATATTTAAAACTCCTATTAATCCTTTTCTTTTTTATATTGAAGACCATTTATCAAAATTGATTTTTTGTCTTTAGAGATTGTTCCAACGTTTTTTCGATTTTTTAGATTAATGGTTACCGTATCATCTTTTACTTGATAGGTTCCATCCTGAGTTTTTTTACCATTTTCTAAAATATCCACTTTTTTACTACCATCAAAATCATAGGTTTCTTGTCCTTCAATTCCTAAAAAAGAAACTGTTTTAGTATATTTACCAGAAATGGGTTTAGGAATTAAGAAAAATATCCCTACGATAACTACCAAGGCAACGACTGCTGTACCCACGATATGAGCGGGTTTAATCTTGTGCCCCGTAATTCGACTGGCACTTTCTGATAGGTTATTAGTTTTAGTGCTAGCTTCTTCTTTGAATTTATCAAAAACTGCTTTTCCCTTAGATAAATCAAGTGAAGATGATAATTTATGTCCACAGTTTTTGCAGAAATCCTGTTCTTCTGTGACTGAATGACCACAATTTTCGCAGAACTTTTTTATTTTATTTTTTTTAACGCCACATTTGGGACAAAAATCAGCGTTAATATCTATTTCTGCACCACAATTAGTACAATATTTTCTTTCACTATCCATTACAAAGCTCCCTAGTTAAAATTTTTTTAATTATTTTGGCGATAATAGGCTGAATTAGCATACCCGGATTGACCGCCACCTTTGATTAAACGATCTTGATTATTATCTGAATCATCATCTGGAGAGGCCTTTACTCCCTTAGGAATAATGGTTAATGGTTCAAGACTATCCCCGTTAGAAACAAAATGACCAATGCTACCTTGAATATAGCCGTTAGCTATTTTTCCAGAGGTAATAACAGTAGGTTGACCATTGATTTCAGGTAATCCTTCAACTTGGGTTCCTACTTTTTTATAAAAACTAGTGTCTGCTGGTGCATTTACAGTTGTTCCAGTTATTTTAATCGTTTTGTTATCATTGTTTTTCCAATTTCCCACCAAACTAGTAAAGTTACCACCTTTGATTTGTTCAAGGTTCATGCTCTTAGAATTTTGAGCATGATTTTTTTGCGAATAATTAGAATCTGTTTTTTTAGTTTGTGAGGCAGTGTTTTCTTGTTTCTTAGTATTATGTACTGTCGCTTTAGTAGTTGACTTGTTGCTATGATTAGCTGAAGTGCCACAGGCAGTTAGAAATAAACATAATCCGATAATGCTAAAAAGGAATTTTCTTTTTTTGATCATTTTTAAAACTCCCATTAATATTTTTCTATATCAGTTTCTTTTTCGTCATCCATTTGCTAATCTCCCTATTTATTTTTTATGTGAACGTTGACAAAGGTAGTCGTAGTTTGTGTTAAATTAACGTTCAAAATATTTCTAATTTATTTTAAAGTTGTTTATACTCCTTTCTAATAATGATTATAGAACTGTAAAATAATTTATTCAATAAATACAAGTTTTGTTGACTTTTACAGTTAAATTATATGCATTTATTAATAAATAATGATGAATTCGTTTAGGAATAATTGATAAAAAGAAAAAAGACCGATAAAATGATGTGAACCCCACAAGTTGGACAATAATCTAACTTGTGGGGTTTTTGTTATGCCAAGAATAAATTACGAAGTAAAAAATAAAATTATAGAAGAATATTTTAACGGAATTGGGTCAACTACGTTGTCCCAAAAGTACCATGTTTCAAAATCGGTTATATTAGTATGGATTAATAGAATTAAAAACAAAAATTTAAGCATGATTAGTTGTAAAAATCGTCATCAAATAGAGTATTCTTTAGAATTTAAAATTAAAGTATTGAAATATAAAAATTCAAATAATTCTACTTTATCGGAATTGTGCAATAAATTTAAAATACATTCTGAAAGTACTATCTATTTTTGGCAACATCAGTTTGATGAATTAGGTATAATCGGATTATCAAGAAAACGAGGTAATCCCAAAATGACTAAAAACAAGATAACAAAACAAACTAAATTATCAAAAGATGAAAGATTGAAGCAACTTGAAGAAGAAAATTTAATGCTTAGAATTCAAAATGAATATCTAAAAAAACTGAAAGCCTTAGATCAAAAACAAACAAAGAAAAAGTAATGGTAATTGATGATTTAAGGCGTAAATTCAAGGTTAGTTTAAGTTTCATTTTAAGAGCCGTTAAATTACCTAGAAGTAACTATTATTACGCGATTTCATCGCATTCAATAAACAAAGATGTAAATATAATTAAACTAATAAAAGAGATTAAGGAAAACAATCCTAATTATGGGTATAGAAGAGTTACATTGGCACTTAATAATGCTGGTAAAAATGTTAACCATAAACGTGTACTTCGAATTATGAAAAAACATAATCTTCTATCATCAGTTTTCGGAAAGAAAAGACGTAGATATAATTCTTACGAAGGTAATGTTGGTAAAAGATTTAAAAACAGATTGAATCGTCGATTCAATACTCCAATTCCGTTTCAAAAATTAGCATCAGATACAACAGAACTAAGATATGGAAATCAAAGTATCAATGAACGAATATATTTAAATCCAGTTTTAGATTTGTTTTCTGGTGAAATTATTTCATATAGTGTTAGTGATCATCCTGATCTTGATTCAGTTTTTTCACCAATTAAAGAAGCTGTTTTAAAATTGCCTAAAACAAAATTCAAAAGATTCTTTCATTCTGATCAGGGTGTTCACTATCAAAATAAACGTTTAAATAAATTTCTAAGGAAAAACCACATTACCCAAAGCATGTCACGTAAAGCAACGTGTTTAGATAATGCGGTTATTGAATCATTTTTTCACATTTTAAAAATTGAAATAGGAAACGATTTTAATACAAAAGAGGAACTAATAAATTCCGTTAGGAATTGGATTTATTATTACAATAATTATCGTATTAAAACAAAACTAGGAGGCAAATCTCCGATTCAATATCGAAAACTTGTCTCCTAGAAAGGCTAAATAATGTGTCCAACTTTATGGGTTCACATCAAAAATCGGTCTTTTGGTTTGAAATTTCATTTTCTTGTTAAGATTAATTTTTACTTTCTTCAACCTGTTTAAAGAAGTTAGCAAATAGTTGTTCTTGCTTCTTATCTTCTTTCCAAAGGTCTTCTGGATGCCATTGAACCCCGGTTAGTAATCCACCTTGATATTCAACTGCTTCCACTACACCATCATCAGCCGTGGCAACGACATCTAAATCTTTTGCAACATCTTTTAATGCCTGATGATGACGAGAGTTAACTGGAGTTTTTTCACCTAATGACTTTGCTAGATGACTATCGGATTTTATCTGAACGTCGTGAGCATAAATATTTCCGGTATCACGTTGCTCATGATTGACCTTATCTTTTTCATCAGTTGGTAAATCTTGGTAAAGGTTACCACCAAACGTTACGTTCATAACTTGTAAACCACGACAAACACCGAATACTGGCGTTTTAGTTCGAACGGCTTCTTTAATGACAGCAATCTCAAACTTATCGTGGGGGATATAATAGTTACCCTCAGTTAGTTCGGAATGATCATTGAAAAATTGCGGATCTATATCTTCACCCCCAGGGATGATAATACCATCGACTGACTCTACCAGCTCTTTAACCATGGAAACTGGAACAACTGGTAAGATTACAGGGACCTGATGATGAGCAGTCACAATCTCAATGAAACTATTAGGAACAACGTTTGCTAGGGGGAGACAAAACATGTTAGGTTCTCCCAAATTTACGTTAGCGGTGATTCCAATTTTCATAAATAAATCCTTCTCTCACTAATTTTATTTTTGTTGCTTATTTTCTTTAAAACTTCCCGTTAGAAAATAGAAAGGTACTGCGATTACTAGAGAACCCAATCCCCATACCAAGTTACTCATCTTAGCTTGTGACAATAGTACTAGTGAAACGATAATTGCAGATACTGGAATTAAACTCCCAAACGGAACTCTAAAACCGGAATGATTTTTATTTCTTCTTCTGAATACCAAAACAGCAAGACAAGTAGGTAGGTACTGTGCAAATCTAGAAACAACACTAATTTGTGCAAGGGTTTCAAAGGTACCAGAGTAAGCAATTACTAAAGTAATCAAAGTTGAAACGATGATAGAAACATAGGGGGCGTTGTACTTGTTAGTTTTAGCAAGTACAGCGGGCATCATTTTATTTTCTGCCAATGCCACTCCTGATCTTGGAGTAACAAATGAAGAAGCTACACACACTCCTAGAAGGGAAAGAATTGTACCTAGTGCAATTATATCACCACCAACTGATCCTGCCACTTTTGTGAACACGGCTTGAAGGGGAACACTGGTACCAGTCAAATCTTTTCCTAGAACACCGATACAAACAGCAACGATTGCGATATATAGAAGTGCAACGATACCAAATGACATCAACAAAGTTTTAGGTAGGTTCTTTTTAGCGTCTTTCATTTCACCTGCAACTACAACGACTCCTTCAAAACCAGTAAATACAAGGAAAAGGGTAATACAAGTAGTAGCAAAACTACCGGTTGTAGTTAGTTGTGGTACGAAGAAAGGATGGAAATTACCTGCTTTAATAAAGAAAAGGCCAACGACTACAACCAAGAAAAGGGGAATCAATTTACTAACGGTAAAAATATTATTTACGATGGCAGTAAGTTTAACCCCACGAATGTTCAGGCACATAAGGGCTAGCGCAAAAATAGTGACAATAATATTTTTGGCAGTTGGAGTAGCAAGACTTGGGAAAACCCCACTAAGTGCTAACGCGAAACCGACGTAGAGAGTTGATTCAGCGATAATTCTAATTGCCCAGGTGATAAATCCAATTTCGTAACCGACAAAATTACCAAAAGCTTCCTTGGCATAAACATAGGCGCCTCCAGTTTCGCTAAATTGACCGGCACATTCTGCAAAACAAAGTGCTAGTAAGAATGCTAGGAATGCATCAAAAAGGAGTGCTAAGATACTTGCTGGTCCAAATAATTTCATTCCAATGCTAGGCAAAAGAAAAATTCCAGTTCCAATAATACTATTGATTCCAAGTAGAACCATACTTTTAAATCCAAGTTTTTGTTTATCCAATGTATCCATATGTAAGATCCTTTCTGATATTAAGAAAATTAGGTAGTTGATGATAAAAAAAGAACCCATCTATTTAAAGGTAGGTTCGTTGGGTCTCCTCTACCTGATTAAATAAATGGTAGAGGTTAAGTTTCGTTGGTTATTTAAATAACCTCAAAAAGAAAACGTACCAAGCAGACTAATAATAAAATGACGATTGTTAAGATAATCACTGAGTTTTCTTTTACTTTAGCCATATTTGTTCATCTCCTTAGTTGTTTTTTAATAATATACGCCACGAAAGTTCGGAAAGCAACCTTAAATTTAAAAATTGTTATATAAAATTGAAATTCTATTTTTAATGGATATCAATTTTGTTGTAAAAAAACACCCAAATTAATGGGTGTTTTTTATTATTCGTATTCAATGGTTGCAGGTGGCTTACCAGTAATATCGTAAAGTACTCGGTTAACCCCAGCTACTTCATCGACGATTTTCTTAGAAATATTACCTAAGACTTCCCAAGGAATTTCAGCAAATTCAGCTGTCATTCCATCAACGGAGGTCACGGCACGAATGTTAACGGCTTCGTCATAGGTTCTTTCGTCACCCATAACTCCAACACTCTTGATACCTGGTAGGGCAGTGAAGTATTGCCATACGGTTTTGTTTAAACCAGCTTTGGCAAATTCTTCTCGAAGAATTGCATCTGATTCACGCACCATGCGTAAACGATCAGGAGTTACTTCACCGATTACTCGGATTGCAAGACCAGGACCTGGGAATGGTTGACGCCATACTAATTCTTTTGGCATACCTAATTTTTCACCTAATTCACGTACTTCATCTTTGAAGAGTTTGTTAAGTGGTTCAATTAGTTTGAATTGTAAGTCTTCAGGAAGACCACCAACATTGTGGTGAGATTTGATAGTTTGGGCAGTATCAGTACCTGATTCAATCATATCAGTGTAAAGGGTACCTTGAGCTAAGAAATCAACGTTTTCGAACTTACGAGCTTCAGTTGAGAAAGTTTCGATAAATTCTTTACCAATAATTTTACGTTTAGTTTCTGGATCAGTAACTCCGGCTAATTTACCTAAGAAGAGGTCACTAGCATCGACAAAGTCAATGTTTAGACCGAAGTCATCACCAAGGGCCTTAAGCACTTGGTTAGCTTCATCTTTACGTAAAAGACCGTGGTCAACGAAAACGGAAGTTAATTGATCACCAATGGCACGGTGTAGTAATACTGCTACTACTGATGAATCAACCCCACCAGATAAACCTAACAGAACGCGTTTGTCGCCGACAGTTTCTCTGATTTTTTCAATTTCGTCTTCAATGAAGTCGTCCATAGACCAGTTAGCTTCAGCACCAGCAATGTCAAAGACAAAGTGGCGAAGCATTTCGCGACCTTCTTCAGTTAGGTTAACTTCTGGGTGGAATTGAACGGCATAAAAACCACGTTCTGGATCAGCCATTGCTGAGATTGGACATGATTCACTAATAGCGGTTACTTCAAAACCGGTGGGAACCTTGGTAACAAAATCACCGTGGCTCATTAAAACAGTTTGATCAGCATTCATATCTTGGAAGAATTCTGATTCTTTGTCAGTAACGTTAATTTGTGCTTGACCATATTCACTATTTTCAGCAGTAACGGTTTCTCCACCTTCAAGGTCTCTGGCCATTAGTTGCATTCCGTAACAAATTCCTAGAATTGGAAGACCAAGTTCAAAAATTTCCTGATCAACGTTAAGTGCGTTATCACTGTTAACACTGTTAGGACCACCAGAGAAGATGATGGCTTTAGGGTTCATTGCTTTAATTTCTGCAGCCGTCATAGTGTGGGGTTTTAATTCTGAATAAACTCCCATTTCACGAACTCGACGAGTAATTAGTTGGTTGTATTGACTACCAAAGTCAAGAACGACAACAGAATCATAATTGCGTTCAGTTTTTACCATATTAATCAGTCCTTCTATTTTTTGTAGTTAGGGGCGTCTTTTGTAATAACAACATCATGTGGATGTGATTCACGAAGGCCAGCGTTAGTGATGCGAACGAATTGTGCATTGTGCATCTCGGCAATGGTGTGTGAACCAGTGTAACCCATTCCGGCCTTTAAACCACCCATCATTTGGTAAAGGATATCACCTGCATCACCTTTGTAAGCAGTTTTTCCTTCAATACCTTCAGGAACTAGTTTCTTTTCTGATTTAACTTTACCTTGGAAGTAACGATCTGATGAACCGTTTTCCATGGCTGGGATTGAACCCATTCCACGGTAAACTTTGTAGAGGTTACCACTTGAATCAGTTAGTACTTCACCAGGAGCTTCAGTAGTTCCGGCAAGCATACTACCAAGCATAACGGCGTCACCACCGGCAACCAATGCTTTGGCAATGTCTCCAGAGTATTGCATTCCACCATCAATGATGATTTGTTTACCATATTCTTCGGCTACTTTGGCACATTCATATGCAGCTGAGATTTGGGGAACACCCACACCAGCAACTACTCGAGTAGTACAAATTGAACCAGGACCGATACCAACCTTAACGACATCAGCACCCGCTTCAAATAATGCTTTCGTAGCAGCGGCAGTAGCGATGTTACCAGCAATTAAGGTTTTAGTAGGGAATTGTGCTCTGATTTCAACGATCTTATCAAGCACCCCTTTAGAGTGACCGTGGGCAGTATCTAAAACAATTGCATCAGCACCAGCATTAAATAATGCTGAGGCACGATCAAAAGTTTCACCATTGATTCCTACGGCAGCTGATACTAATAGACGACCTTGATCATCAACAGCTGCTTCATCACTATTTACGGCTGTGTTTTTAACTTTTTCAACTTCAGCGGCTTGTGCTTCAGGAGACATATTTTTGTGAATAACTCCTAAACCACCCTTTTCAGCCATTTCAATGGCCATGGCACTTTCTGTGACGGTGTCCATTGCAGCACTAAGTACTGGAATGTTTAAAAGAAGATTATTGCCTAATTTTGTTTTTAAGCTGACTTGGTTAGGTAGCACGTCACTTGCTGCTGGAACCAAAAGTACATCATCATAAGTAAGTGATTGATGCTTGCCAAACTTGTTTTCCCAATTATCCATGAAAAATCCTCCTGCTAGATTTATTTGTTGTAATTAATATAATAGATTAACAGAAATGTGGGTGAAAAGCAAAGGTAAAAGCGAACGAAATCAAAAGAATTTTTGTTTAACGTACGTACCCGAACTATCAAAAAGTAAACGAAACAATTTGTCTGAATTTTAGCCAAAAAAAGCTTAAATAATGGTAAAATTTAAGTAAATCGATTTTATTAGAAAGCAGGATCACAATGGACGGAAATTTCAAACGAGTAAGAGGAATGGAAGATATTCTTCCCAATGAAACTTCAGTTTGGCAAAGAATTGAAGGAACTGCACGCGACGTGTTTGCTAAGTATAACTATGCAGAAATGAGAACCCCGATGGTGGAAAAGACGGATGTTTTTAGTCGAACTTCCGGGGATTCATCAGATATTGTTACAAAACAAATGTACACTTTTGAAGATAAGGGTGGTAGAAGTATTACACTTCGCCCAGAAGGTACCGCTGGAATAGTTCGTTCTTTTGTGGAAAATAAACTATTTGGACCAGAACATCCTAAGCCAGTAAAAACTTACTACATGGGACCCATGTTTAGATACGAACGTCCGGGTGCTACCCATAACCGTGAGTTCCACCAAATTGGTTGTGAAACTATCGGAATGGTTAGTCCCCAAATTGATGCCGAAGTTATTCGCTTAGCGGTTGATATTTTTGAACACCTTGATATCAAAGACTTACGTGTAGAGTTAAATACTTTAGGTGACGATGAAAGTCGTTCTGCTTACCGTGATACGCTAGTTAAATACTTTGAACAATATAAAGAAGAACTTAGTGGTGATTCACAACGTCGTTTAGACCAAAACCCACTTAGAATTTTAGATAGTAAAGATAAGAACGATCAAAAGATTGTTGCGGGTGCTCCAAAACTAGAAGATAGTTTAAACGAACGTTCGAAAACTTACTTTGCTAACCTTAAAGCAGCTTTAGATATTTTGAAGGTTGATTACGTCGTCGAAGACCGTCTTGTTCGTGGTTTGGACTATTACACTGATACTGTATTTGAAATTCAAGCTAAAGCAGAAGCTTTTGGTGATGAATACACCACAATCTGTGCCGGTGGTCGTTACAACAACATGGTGCAAGAATTTGGTGGCCCAGAAATGGGTGGAGTTGGTTTTGCCTTTGGAGAAGAACGATTAGCCACGGTGGTTAGTGCGACTGATGAAGGTAAAACTGTCGACTGTTTCATTTGTACTGATACTAAAGGTAAAGAACCCGAAGAAATCAATGCAATCTTTAACAAAGCCCTGGGTAAAGCAGCTGAATTACGAACTGCCGGTAAGGTTGTTGAAGTTAACTACCAAGAACGTAGTATGAAGAGCCAAAAGAAGGAAGCATTTAAGTTGAATGCGGATGATATTTTGGTGATTGAATAGTCAGTGAAGAACCTTATGAGTAGGTTCTTTTTTAGTTTAAAACAAATATATTTATGTACTTATTTTCTAATATGGTAAAATATTCCTATAAAGCATAGGAGAAAAGAAAATGAACACACAGACTCTTTTTGGTAAGATGAACATCATTTATTACATTACTTTAGTTGCTGCAATTATTGAAACCGTTCTAGCTATTCCTGTTCTAGGGGGAATCATTGTTATGACCAGTGTTTATTCACCACTTGGTATTTTAATGGTTCTTTATATTGCCGGTTTAGTCTTTGCTATTACCACGCAATCACTTAAAGGTGCAGATCAGTATAATATTGAGATTAGTGGATTTAAAACTAAGTTTATTATTGGAATTGTAGCAGCTGCAATTGCCGTGATTCCAGTAGTTGGTTGGATTTTACACATTGTGATGGCAGTAATTATGTGGTCACAATATTTAACGATTAGTTCATTAAAAGAAAAAGTTAGTAAAGATAATATAATTGAAGATATCAAGCAAGAAGATATTCATTCAGATGATCAAAACTAGTAATTAACATTGAAAAATGCCCATTGTTGATGGGTATTTTTTATTAAAAGAAAGTGTGGAAATGTGGCCCAAAAAAAGAAAAAGAAAAGAATTTTACTAAAAGTGCTCCTTAGTTTACTTGTGGCAGTTATTATCGTAGCTGGAATTGGGATGTATTATTTATTTAATTTTGCCTTTCAACGTGGCGGGTTCAGCACAACGCTAGGTGGACACCCTAATACTGAATGGTACGACACTACCCAATCACAAACTTGGACCCAAAAGACTAAGGATAATATCACTCTAAAAGCTCATTATTTTGAAGCTGAACAACCTACCAATAAAACTGTGATTGTAATTCACGGATATGGTGGTTCAGCTCGAAAGATGAGTAGCTATGAACAGATGTTTCATAACATGGGATATAACGTGTTAGCTCCCGATAATCGCTCATTTGGTGACAGTGGTGGTAACTATACCGGTTACGGTTGGAAAGATCGGACTGATATCGTAAACTGGATGAAGCAGATTAATCAATATAATCCACATACTGAAATTGGTATGTATGGAATTAGTATGGGTGCTGCTGCAGTAATGTTTACACTTCCTGAAGCACCACAAAACGTTAAATTTGCGATTGCTGATTGTGGTTATACCAGTATTAATGCTGAATTAACCCATGAATTGAAGACGATGTTTAACTTACCAGCGTTTCCGATTATTCCATTGGCCAATATTTATTCACAAGTGTTAGCTGGCTATGGATTTGATGATGCTAATACCAAAAATACTTTGAAACATAATGAAATTCCATTATTTATTATTCATGGTAGCAAGGATAACTTTGTTCCAACGAAGTTTGCCTACGAAAATTACAAGAATAATAAAGGTAATAACAAAGAACTTTGGATTGTTAAAAATGCAAAGCATGCACAATCTCGGTTGGAAGATCCGCAAGAATACCAACGTCGAGTGGGGGATTTTGCGATGAGATGGTTTGAATAAAAGTTAATTAATTTTAATTTTGCTACTTAAATAAGTAACAAACTGCTATCATAAATAACGTATTAATATTGAATCGGAGATTAGGTGATTTAAATGGATGTTAAAATTTTAGTAGCGTCACATAAAGATGCTGAAATGCCATCAAATAAAAATTTATATTTGCCAATTCTAGTTGGAGCAGATAAAAACTATAAAGGCCAGAAAGATTTTCAATTGGATAATGAAGGTGTTAATATCTCTTCTAAAAATCCAAACTACAATGAACTAACAGCTGTTTACTGGGCTTGGAAAAATATGAAAAACATTAATGCTGTTGGATTAGTGCATTATAGAAGATTTTTTAGCTTGGGTAAAAAAAGATCACTTGCTTACGTTTTAACCGATAATCAAGTGGACAAATTATTAGCAAAAGCTCCTGTTATTTTACCTAAAAAGAGAAAGTACTATATTGAAACTAATAAAAGCCATTATATTCATGCTCATCATCAGGAACCATTGGATAAAACAAGAGAAGTAATTGAAACTTTCTATCCAGAATATTTAAAATCTTTTGATGCAGTTATGAATCGAAGATCGGCACATATGTTTAATATGTTTATTATGAAAACTGAATATTTTGACAATTACTGTACGTGGCTTTTTGATATCTTAGGAAAAGTAGAATCTGAAATAGATATAACAAATTATTCAGTTCAAGAAGCCCGTGTGTATGGATATTTATCTGAATTATTAATGGATGTTTGGATTAATAAAAATGATGTTAAATATGTAGAGTGTAATTGGATTCAGATTGGTAAAAGACAGCTAGTAAAAAAAGCAATTGGCTTTTTAAAAAGAAAATTATCAAGCAATACCGATAAAAATAATACACATTTCTAGTATTGGAGTTATTATGAAATCAAAAGTTTTAGACATAGCATGGAAAATTTTTAGTGATTCTATCTATATACCTGTTTTTAAAATTAAATTTGAAAAACAATATCATAATTTTGAAATCGCCTCAATTGAGGATACTATTAGTAAAATTAAAAGTGATAATGTATCTGTTAGTCGTTTTGGTGATGGTGAATTCAAGTGGATGTCAATGGCAAGACAAGATTCATTTGAAAAAAATTCTACAAAAATGAGTATAAGATTAAAAGAAGTTCTTCAAAATGAAAAAAAACATCATATAAATTGTTTGCCCCAAGCCTTTAAAGATACTAAAACAATGAGTGCTAATAAATATTGGGAACGTGAAATGGGTATTCATGGTAAAGAATGGTTATCTTATTTAGATAAAAATGTACAGTACTATAATACTAGTATTACTCGTCCTTATATAGATTTTAAAAATAAGAATGAACATACTTCAGTTTTCAATCAATTTAAAACCGTTTGGGAAGATAAAGATGTATTGATTGTTGAGGGTTTTGATACTAAATTCGGTATGGGTAACGATTTATTAAATAATACAAAAAGTATTCATAGAATTGAATGTCCAAGTAAAAATGCATTTGAAAGTTATGACTATATTTTAAAAGAGTCTAAAATAGCAATTGATGTTCTTAAACCACAGATTGTTTTAGCAGCTATTGGACCAACGGCGACGATATTAAGCTATGATCTTGCTAATTATAATGGAGTTCAAGCAATCGATATTGGTCATTTGGATATTGAATATGAATGGTTTTTAAAGAAGACTAATAAGAGAATTGCAGTTCCTGGAAAATTTGTTAACGAAGTGGCACAGCAAATAACTAGTGAAAATAAATTTGATGATGACATATATGAAAAACAAATTTTCAAAAAAATTAACGGAGATTAGTTTTGAAAAAGAAAAAAATTATTATTTTTTTACCATATATGCCTGGATATGGTGGAATTGAAACAGTTATTAAAAATTTATTAGAAGAATATTATCGCTATGATGGTAATGATTATGATTTGAGAGTGGTTAGTATTGGTGGTTATGATAATGGAAATTGGATTTCAAAAATAAAAAATAAAACCATTATTCAGCTTAGTCAAAATAAAATTATTAGAAAATTTGAATATGCATCTATTTTTCCATTTGTACTTTTGTATCAAGTTCTAAAGTATAAACCAGACTTTGTAATTTCTACAAGTTCTAAGTTATGGAGTACATTATATTTTTGGAAAAAAATATTCAATTTTAAATTTAAAGTTGCATCTTGGAGACACTCTTCACTTGTATACTATCCTTCTTCTGATTTAGCTTTGAAGATGGCAGACATATTCTTGTCTATTAGTACTGGAATAGGAAAACAACTAAAAAATAAAGGAGTTCCAAAAGAAAAAATTAGAATAGTATACAATCCGGTTAAAAAAGGAAAATATTCTATAGAAAGAACTTCAACAACCAATCCAGTTAAATTTATTTTTGTCGGAAGATTAATGCTAGGTGGACAAAAAAATATGAAGGAAATGCTAGATGCATTTTCTAAAGTTTCTGGTAATTGGAAATTAGATATTTATGGAAAAGGTACTGAATCACAAAAGCAAGAATTGGGAAACTATATTAAAAAGATAAATATACAAGACAAAGTTAATTTTGCAGGCTTTAAAAAGAACCTTTGGGAAAACGTGAAAAATGCAGATGGTTTATTAATGACCTCTAAGTTTGAGGGATTACCAATGGCTTTATTAGAATCAATATCAAATGGTGTGCCTGTAATATCATCTAATTGCGAAACAGGACCGGATGATATTGTTAATTCTGATAATGGTTTTTTGTATGAACCTGGAAATATAAATGAATTATCTACCATTTTAAATGATTTTGTTGATAGAAAATATGATTTTAATGATGTTGAAAAAATTAAGAATTCAATAGATAAATTTTATAATAAAAATTATTTTGCAGAATTTGTTAAATCGTTATATTAAGGAATTTAAGAATGAATAATGATAAAGTTGCAACAATATTAGTTACATTTAATCGGTTGGAGTTATTAAAGAAATCAATCAAAAAATTGGAACAACAAACCTATCAAATATCTAAGATATTTATAATAAATAATTGCAGCACTGATGATACTGCTGAATATCTAAATAACTTTAATAATAATAATTTGTTTCAAATTATAAATTTAGATAATAATATTGGTGGAGCAGGTGGGTTTAGTTATGGATTGAAGGAATCACATAATCAGGGAGATTATGATTTTTATTGGATTATGGACGATGACACAATGCCAGAGCCAACAGCTTTAGAAGAACTTATGCAAGTTGATTGTAAAAATGGAGTACTAGCAAGTAATGTTTTATGGGGTAATACCAATTCTCCAGCAATAATGAATGTTCCGGAACCGGATAGATATTGGACTACAGGATCGCTTGATGGTTTAAATAAGATAAAATCAACCTCATTTGTTTCAATGCTAGTTAGTAATAACGCATTAGAAGAATGTGGGTTACCAATTAAGGAGTTTTTTATTTGGGGTGATGACGTAGAATTTTCTAGAAGAATTATTAGAAAATTTGGTGGTTACTTTGTTCCTAATAGTATTGTTAGACATGAAACTAAGAATAATACAACTGTGGACATAATTGAAGAAAATAATCCTAATCGCTTAGGAAGATATTTTTATGCCGTTAGAAATAAAATGTTTATGGATAAACAGGATGGAATTAAATCATTATTGAAAAATGAATGTAGTTATTTTATGTTAATTTTTAAAATAATTTTTTCAAAAAATGAATTTAAAATTGAAAAAATAAAAAATGTAGTTAAAGGACATTTATTTGGAATTGTATTTAATCCAAAAATAAGATATATAAAAAATAAGTGATTATATATATATTAGGGGGGGAAAATTTATTTTTAATATAAAAAAACAATTTAAATATAATTTTTTTAGCATATTTTTATTTTTTATAACAGCATTATTCATGAGTTTTTATCTTGCTAAAAGTGGGGAAATAGTTATGGAAGCCGATTTTTCTTTTCATGCTTCAAAAGTACAACAAATATTTGAAAATCTAAAAGAAGGAAAAATATTTACTTTTATAGCAACAAACACTTTTCAACATACCGGAGTTGGAAACTTCCTGTTCTACCCATCTGTTTTTTTATATCCATGGGCTATTTTAAAATTTTTTTTAAATCCAATTGATGCTTATTATTGTTGGATAGGTTTAATAACTTTTTCAACATTTTTAATTAGTTATTTTTGTATGATGAAATTTTCCGAAAATACTTTTAGAAGTTTAGTTTTTAGCTATATTTATGTATTAGCACCATATAGGCTATTTGTTAGCTTAGGAACACATGGAGAACTACTTACTGCAACTTTTTTACCAATTGTTTTTTTAGGACTATATAATATAGTATATGGTGATTATGATAAATGGTATGTTTTGAGCATTGGATTAGCTCTAGTTTCTTATGGACATATATTAAGTATTTTTATAATTTTTGAAATTTTTGTTGGGTTGTTATTTTTAAAATTTATATTTGGAAATTCAATTAGTTTTAAAAGAATAAAATTTTTGATAAAAAGTGCATTTTTAACATTATTGTTAGTCTTACCAATATTGATTCCCTTTTTAACTGATTTACTTGGACAAAATATTATTAAACCGTATAGAGGAATCGGCCTTACAACCGATCCATTTAATGTTTTTCAAATGTCAATTAATAATGGTTTAGGATTTAGTGTTGGTTTGATCTTATTGGTATTTTTATTAACTGGATGGTTATTTGTAAAGCAACCTAATAGAATTTATTATTATATGGGACTAGCTTTAACGATTATTTCAACAACTATCTTTCCATGGCATCTATTCAATAACACCATACTAGCAACTGTTCAAATTACCTATAGATATATTTTGTATGCATCGTTCTTTTTATCTGTTTCTATATCAGGAGAACTACAAAGTATAACTTACAAAGAATTTTATAAAAAATTTAATGATAAATCGATTTTAATATTTGGATTAGTTATTATGAGTGCAGGATTTTTATTGTACTGCTCTTCGTTTTCAGAATATTATTCTAAATTGAACTCAACCAGTTCAGAAGAGTATTTAAAAAAGCCTGAAGGTAATAAAGTTCCAAATCTATCGTACACTAAATTAGATAAGAATAATTATAATGATTTGTTTTATTATCAAGTTAGCAATGGAGAAAGAGATTATTATCCACAAAAATCTTTTGATAACTCCGAATCGATAATTAATAATATTTCTTACTTAAATGGAAAAAGTACAAAAATAACTCCAAAATATAAAGATAATAAAATAATTTATAGAATTAAATTAAAAGGTGATACTGTGGTTGATTTACCAACAATTGTTTATAAAAACACTTACGTGAGAATTAATCATAAAAAAGCAAATTTTGAAGATAGTTCAAGGGGAACAGTTTTTGTTAATTTAAATAAGGGATTATATAATATTGAAGTTGGATATAAACCTCCAATTATTTATTTTATTGGTATTTTGATTTCTGTTCTAACTTGGATTTATATTCTATTATTTTATTTTAAAAGTAGATAAAATAAAAAAGCCTTGATTCAATCAATTGAATCAAGGCTTTTTCTCAAACTAGCAACCCTTAATGTCTCCAGAAATACCTGCAGCATTTTCATTCTTAGTTGCATCTTTAGTGGTTACTTGACCATCCATCATTCCACCATCATTCTTCAATTGAAGGAAGTTGCTCTTAAAGTCAATCTTCATTCCTGGTTCAAAGAATGTAGTGTCATTTTTACTCGTATAGAAAGGAACCTCTTGGCTGTTTTCCATCTTAATGTCATATGGTGCTTCTAATTCTTTAACACCAACAACTTGGAAAGTATCACCAACTGAACATGCACCACCACCAGCTGAATATTGGTTAGAACCATCATCTGCTGTTAGTAAGTAGTATGCTGCTTCTGGTAATCTTTTCTTGATATAAGTCAAAGCTTCGTTAGTAATTGTTAAATCCATTGTAAATTCCTCCTTTATTTAAATTACTATATTATAGTATCATTGTATTTTTTATATTGCAAACAATTAAGTTTATATATTTAACTTTTTACACATTTTAAATTATCAAAGTTACATTAGTAACCTTTATTTATTGACTATGCTAAAATTGACCCATTAACAATAATATTGTGAGGTAAAGAAATGGTAATGTATAAAGATCTAGAAGGCAAAACTGCAGTAATCACTGGAGGAAACTCTGGAATTGGGGCAGCAATTGCCGAACGTCTTGGTAAGGAACACATGAATATTGTGATTAACTACCGCAAGAACCTAGATTCAGCAAAAACAACTGCTGAAATCGTAAAACAAAACGGTGGTAAGGTAATTATCAAGCAAGGTGATATTAGCCAAGATGGAATTGCAGATGAATTAATCGATGCTGCAGTTAAAGAATTTGGTGAAATGGATATTTTCTTCAATAATGCCGGAATGGAAACTCAAAAACCAACTCATGAAGTTTCATTAGATGAATGGAACCGAGTTATCTCCGTTAACTTAAATGGTACTTTCTTAGGTACTAAAGCAGCCATTAACTATTGGATTAAAAATAATAAGCAAGGTAATGTAATCAATACTTCTTCAGTTCACCAACAAATTCCATGGCCTACTTTTGCCAGTTATGCTGCAAGTAAAGGTGGAATTAAATTATTCACTGAAACTACCGCAATGGAATACGCTAAAAAGAACATTCGAATTAATCAAATTTGTCCTGGTGCAATTAATACTCCAATCAATGCAGAAAAATTTAGTGATCCAGCAGCATATGCAGAAACAGCATCAATGGTACCAATGGGTCGAATTGGAAAACCAGAAGAAGTATCTGCTGGAGCAGCTTGGTTAGCTTCAGATGAATCAAGTTATGTTACTGGGCAATCACTATTTATTGATGGTGGAATGGTACTATATCCAGCTTTTCAGGATGGTAAGGGATAAATTATAGAAGTTTATTTTTTAATATTTTAAAAGAGATTAATAGATTGTGTATAATCTATTAATCTCTTTTTGTTTAAAATTAACAAAGATTACGTTGTATATATATAATATTAATAGTAATATTATATATATTGTTTTGTTTTGTAATTTATATTTTAATATTTAAGGAGTATGCATTGAATTATTTGAATAAGATTTTAAAAAGTAAATTCAGTATTATACTATCTTTTTTGCTTTTAAGCATAGTGCAAGTTAAACCTTTCATAACTAAAAATTTAATGTTAAAAAATTGGGGTAATTTTTTTGATATTGATTTTCATGTTTGTAGATTAATTAGCATGAATGATATATTTACACATCCAATCAACTATACTGTTTTTTCTCAAACTGGTAATGGTACAAATTTATTCTATCCATGGATTTTTTTGTATCCAGCTAATTTAGTTGCTAAATTATTTAATAGTTACGTAATTGGATATATATCACTTTTTGTCTTAATAACTTTTTCAACGTTTTTAGTTTATTTTTATTGCGGTAAATATTTTTTTAAATCATCTAAAGCTGCATCTCTATTTAGTGTTGTATATGTTTTTTCTAATGTTAGATATCAGTATGGATATTTTCTAAATGATTTTGGTCATTTTACAGCTATGATATTTTTACCATTAGTTTTTTTATATTGGCATAAAATTGTATTTAAAAAAGAAAACTCCTGGATTGGATTAGCAGTTTCTATGTCTCTGCTAGCCTATTCCCATGTATTATCGACATTATTAGCTGGGTTCTTATTAATTATACTGAGTCTTTTCTTTTTTAAAAATAGTTTTAATAAATTTGTAGTTATTAATTTTTTTAAAGCTACGATTTCATTTTTATTTATAACCGCCTTTTTTTGGGTGACACTTTTACAGCAATTAATTATGGTTCGTACTACAAAACCAATCACATTCCTATTACAGTCTACAGCATATGCTCCGAAAGAAATGCTGAAATCAGCTCTAAGTGATAATTTAAATGCTACTGCTACAGGATCCATTGGTATAATTGGACTTTTTACTATCATAATTGGAACCTTGATGCTGATTAAATCAACTTATCGTTTTAAAGTTATATACTTTTTGTCTATTGGGACATTATTTATTACTACTAATAAAGTACCGTGGAAAATATTTCAACATACTCCAATAAGCGTAATTCAATTTCCGTTTAGATTTATAGAATTTACAAGTTTGTTTTTAGCTCTGTTCTTTGTCATGATAATTCAAAGATTAATTAAGCTAAATTTGAAAAAAACTTTTTTGATTAGTGCAATAGTTGTTTCCTTAGGATTTACAACCTCAACTATTTTAGTTAATTCTAAATTGAAGATAGAAACAAAATATTATTCTAATAGTAATGACTTTAGAAATATTAGTAGAAATTATGCAACAAAAGACTATGTTCCTTTAAAATCATCAGCAGGAATGATTACTACGCAAGGTGGTATTGTAAGAGAACATGATATAAAGAAAAATATTATTGATAAAAAATATTTAATTAATGGAAGTGATTCTCCTATAAAAGCTTATTATGGTGATACTAATGTAATGATTAACTTAGAAGATATCAATCATAATTATGTGTTAGATACACCTATTTACTATTATGAAGGTACTTTTGCAAAAATAGATGGTAAAATTACTAATGTTAAACAAAGTGATCGTGGAACTGTCCAACTGGAAATACCTAAACATAGTAAAAAGTTAGAAATAACTAATGAATATACTAATTTGGCTAAATTTTCTGCAATACTGTCACTAACAACCTTATTATTTATATTGTTTAATTTATATTTTAGAAAATTAAAAAAATAAAAGGATCAGTAGATTTTTAAATCTACTAATCCTTTTTATTTTGAATTACTTAGCTTCAATCTTAATTTTATCATCATCAAGTGTTGCTTTTAATTCTTTAACGTCTTGGTGATCAAGGTAGAACATTGCTATCTTATCTCTAAGTTGTTGTTCAATTACTCGACGAAGTGGACGAGCACCCATTGCTTCATCGTAACCTTGTTCCATTAACCATTCTTTTACATCGTCACTGATTTCAATCTTCATGTCTTTTTTAGCAAGGGTTTTGTTTAAACCAACAATCATAAGATCAACGATTTGGCTCAAATCTTCCTTAGTTAAGTGACTGAATTCAACAATTGCATTAAAACGGTTTAAGAATTCAGGTCTGAAGTATGGTGCTAATTTATCCATAATCTTCATATCTTCAGCTTGATTTTTAGTGATGGCATCATTACTGAATCCGGCATTAGAAGTAGCAATCACAACGGAGTTTTTAAAGTTAACTACGTTTCCTTGACCGTCAGTTAAGCGACCATCATCCATTACTTGAAGAAGAAGGGTGATAACTTGTGGGTTAGCCTTTTCAATTTCATCAAGTAAGATGATTGAGTAAGGATTTCTTCTAACTCTTTCAGTAAGGGTATTACCATTATCGTTGTAACCAACGTATCCGGCAGTTGCACCAATCATTTTTGATACTGCCGTTTCATCTTGGTATTCAGACATATCTAATCTGATGATAGAATCTTCATTATTAAACATATCTTTAGCAAGTTGTTTTACTAACTCAGTTTTACCAGTTCCAGTAGGTCCGACGAAGAGAAAGGAACCAATAGGACGGTTACCATCATCAAAACCAGCCCGGTTACGACGAATAGCATCAACCACTGCATCAACCGCTTCATCTTGACCAATAATGTGTGATTTTAGTCGAGCATCCATACTCTTTAATCTTTCCATATCATCGGTACTCATTTGTGAAACTGGAATTCCGGTAAGACTTTCCACTGATACCGCAATGTCTGATGGAATTGCTACTGGCATCTCGGTTGTATCACTAGCACTGTTGAGTTTCTTTTCGATTTCCTCAATACGATTCTTGTCGTTTAGGGCTGCTTCAAAGTTTTCATCTAGTGCATGTTGATCTTTTTGTTCCTTAGCTTCTTTAAGTTCTTTTTCTAGAGTTACTTTATCAGTTACGGGGTGTTTTGCTGCTAAATGAGCAGCAGTCATATCGATTAAATCAATTGCTTTATCAGGCAATGATCTTTGTGGAATGTACTGTTCTGAGTAATCAATTGCTGCCTTTAAGGTATCATCGGGAAGCTTTACTTGGTGATGATCTTCGTAGGATTTGCGAATTCCTTTCAAGATAGCAAGGGTAGTTTCTTTACTAGGGGCATTTACTAAAACATCATTGAAACGACGAGCAAGAGCAGCATCTTTCATAATGGTGTTTCTATATTCATCTTGAGTAGTAGCACCAATTACTGAAATCTCACCACGAGATAGCGCAGGTTTCAAGATATCTGATAAACCTTTTCCACCGTTATCATCACCAGTAGAACCAGCTCCTACGATTTGGTGAATTTCGTCAAAGAATAGAATTACGTTTTTACGTTCTTCTACTTCCTTAATTAATTTTTGAATATTTTCTTCGTAAGCACCACGATATTGAGTTCCGGCTTCTAATGAAGACAAATCAATTGAGATGATTTGTTTGTCTTTAATTGTTGCAGGAACATCACCCTTCACAATTTTTTGGGCTAATCCTTCCACAATAGCAGTTTTACCCACTCCAGCATCACCAACTAAAATTGGGTTGTTCTTAATCCGACGACTAAGAATCTCAGCTGCTTCTTGAATTTCCTTATCTCTGCCAATTACAGGATCTAATAATCCTTGTTTGGCTTCTTCGGTTAAATTACGACCAATTTTGTCTAAGTAACTTTCTTGTTTTGGTTGAGGAGCATTTTGTTGGTTTTGATTATGTACACCTTGTTGACCAGGTATTTTTCCAGTTCTTCTCATTTCAGCTACTTGGTCAGCAGTTAGTTCATGACCATTAACAATGTAACGAGTATTACGATCGGCATTATTCATATTGCCGAAGAAGCTGTTAAAGATATCATCCATTCCGTTTCCAAATGGATCGTTTCCAAAATTATTATTTGCCATAGAATAATCCTTCTTTCGTATTTAATTATTTTTATTTAATGAAAGTTCTTCTCAAACTTTCTATTGTTATTATATCCCCAGCAAATTGATAAATAAAGCAAAAAGGTCAGCAAAGGTCAAAAATTAAGCATTCCTTAATTAATTATTAAAAAGGATGGTATTACCGAAAAAATTTTGAAAAACTTAAACTGTTTGGTAAACTATAGATATTATGGTTACAAGAATTAGAGGAGAAATGTTATGACAGAAAGTCGCATGGATCGTGGACCAAAAATCAAAAAAAATCACAAAAAGAGAAAAACGATTTTAAGCATTATTTTGATAGTATTGATTGCCTTAGTTGCATTTGGTACATATCGTTATATTTCAATTAAAAATGCCGTGGATGATTCATATAAAAGCTCAGGAATTGAAAAACAAAGAGATACTTCTGAATTATTGAGTCAAAAGAAACCAATTTCAATTCTTTTGATGGGTACTGATACGGGGGAACTAGGTCGAGATTACAAAGGTAGAACGGACTCAATGATGGTAGTTACTATTAATCCACAAACTAATAAGACGTTAATTACTAGTATTCCTCGTGATACTGCAGTCAAGATACCAGGCTATGAAAATTATGGAGTGGCAAAGATTAACGCTGCATACGCTTATGGTAGTGCTAAGACATCTATTGATACAGTACAAAAGATGTTGAACATTCCAATTGACTTCTACGCTGTTATTAATATGAAAGGACTAGAACAAATTATTAATCAAGTTGGTGGAGTTACAGTAAATCCACTACTAAGCTTTGATTATGAGGGCTATCACTTTACTAAAGGTGAACCAACTAAGATGAATGGGGCAAAAGCTTTAGCATATACTCGGATGAGATATGATGATCCGGAAAATGATTTTGGTCGGGAAAAACGGCAACGTCAAGTACTTGAAACAGTTGCCAAAAGTAGTGGATCTGTAAATGCAATTTTAAATCCTAACTTTATCAATTCGTTATCTAAATCAACTCAAACTGATATTAGTTTTGGTGATTTAACCAAGATTGCCACTGGATACCTAGGTGCAAGAGATAATATGGAAAATACTTATCTCCAAGGTCAATCAGAAAGCAATATTAATGGTCAAAGTATGGAAGTTACTCCTAATAGTGAGCTTCAGAATACTACTAACCAAATTAGAAACAGTTTAGGACTTGATGAAGCAGGTACTGGAGATATTGCGGTAGAAAATTAAATTAGGAGAAATACCTTGGAATATAGTCAAACTAAATATTTTTTATTTGAAATTAATGAATATCTAAATAGTTATAATTTTATGATTATATTTTTTATCACAATGTTTTTATTATCCACTTTGTTTTTTATTTATAGTTATTTTAATTCGGAACAATTCTTTTTCAAACGAATGAAAAAGAATAAAACATTTAATGTTATATGCTTTTTCTCTGTCGTTTTAATTTATTTTGTTATGTTTATTACTATCACTGGTAGAAATTATAGTGTTGATAGTCCTAACGAAATCATTAAATCAAATAATGAAAATATTGTAGCGAAAGGTAAAATCGTCTCTGGCGATGATAATGGGGATAACGTTAATGTTGAATTTTATTATAATGGTAGGATGTATAATCAACCGGTAGCAACATTTCCACATGAGATTGATCTATCAAAAAAGGATTTCCAAATGTTCGAAATGCTTTATATCAAACCTGAATCTAAAAAATTAATAGGTAGTGAAATAAATATTGTTTTTAAACCTTATAAATATAAATATACTAATAGAAAACATTTTAAAGTTAAAAGCTATAATGACAAATTAAAACAAATTAATTCTAATATGGTAAATTCAGAAGTTAAAATTGTTAAATAAAAAGGAGATGATTGAAATTACTTATGGGATTGCGTACATTGGATTAATTTTTTTATTTCTAATTATCGGATTAAAAATAAAGAATGACTTTTTTAAAATTTTTTTATTTTCATTTGATTTTCTAATATCCTTTTTATCATTTTTTGTTCATCCAGCTAAGTATCATTTTTTTGATACAATTAGGTTTAATTTTCTTTTAGATACTGCTCGATCAATAAATGTTAAAAATTCTTACTTTGATGGTTTAAATTGGTTGCTCCATTTTTCTGAGTATAAAGGACAGCCTCTAGTTGCATTCTATATATGGATATATACTTTTTTTGAAAATAATGGTTTTTTCTTTTTTGGAACAACTTTCTTATTTATTTCAATAGTGATAGTTTTATTACTTTTATCTAAAAAATATTTTTCTTTAACAAATAATAGTGTTGTTTTAACGTTATTTTTCTTTTTTGGTTCTTTCAATATGTTTTTTGAAGTTGAAGGAGTACGGAATTTTCTTTCTTTTATAATCTTAACGCTTTGTTTATTTATTGATATATTTAATAGTGATCTCAATAAAAGAAAGATATATGTTTATTTAGGATATTTAATTGCTATACTTATGCATCCTTTTTCTATTATTTTTATATTATTAAGGTTTTCATTGTTATTTATTAATGAATTTAAATTAGGCAATTTAATTAAGTATATTTTCTTTGAAATAGTATTAACATATAATTTATTAGTTTTAATTTTTGTAAATCTGCTTTCAAACATTAGTAATTTACCGTTTGTTGGTTTAATAATTGATAAGATGCAACATTATATTGCTGGACAAACAAATTTTAAAGCTCATGCTGGTTTAAAAGAAATTATATTTACTATATTTTTATTCTTTATATTATCTATTAATTTTTATCTATTCAAAAAATACTTTGAACAATACTTGTATTTAAGCATTGTTAAATATAATGAATATATATTTGTTATTATTTTATTTATTATTGGTTCAACGTTAAGTGTTCAATTATTTTTAAGATCGATAATGTTGTTACTTTTTATGATGCTACCTTTAATTGGTTATATGTTTTCTCTTGATTCTAATTCTCAAGTTAAAATATTAGGTCATAAAATCACAATGAATAAATTAATATTATATTTTAAAATAATAAATATTTTGACAGCATTAATAATGATGATTCATTGGTATTTACAAACTAATAGGTTTGTTATGCTTATTTTATAAGGGGGACAATGTAATGACTGATTATCTAGTAGTAGGTTCTGGATTGTTTGGAGCAACTTTTGCTCACGAAGCAGCTAAACGAGGGCATCATGTAGAAGTTATTGAAAAACGTGATCATGTGGCTGGTAACATCTACACAAAAGAAATAGAAGGAATTCAAGTTCACCAATTTGGTGCTCATATTTTTCATACAAAAATGAAAAATATTTGGGATTATGTTCAACAATTTGCTGAATTTAATAACTACATTAATAGTCCTGTAGCAAACTATAATGGTGAAATTTATAATCTTCCTTTCAACATGAATACCTTTAACAAACTATGGGGAGTTAAAACACCTGCAGAAGCTGCTGCAAAGATTGAAGAACAAAAAAAGAATGCTAATATTACTGAAGAACCTACTAACTTGGAAGAGCAAGCAATATCTTTAGTTGGTCCTGATATTTATGAAAAATTAATTAAGGGTTATACAGAAAAGCAATGGGGTAGAAAAGCAACTGATTTACCATCATTTATTATTAGAAGATTACCTGTAAGATTTATTTATGATAATAATTATTTCAGTGATCCTTACCAAGGTATTCCTAAGGGTGGATATACTAAAATTATCGAAAAGATGTTAGATAATGATTTAATTGATGTGAAGTTAAATACAGACTTTTTTGATAATAAAGATGGGTATCTTGAATCAGGGAAGAAAATTATTTTCACCGGTATGATTGATCAATTCTTTGAATATTCATTAGGAGAACTTGAATATCGGAGTCTTCGCTTTGAAAGTGAAGTTAAAGATGTTGATAATTATCAAGGTAATGCGGTGGTTAACTATACTGATGCTGAAACACCTTATACTAGAGTGATTGAACATAAACACTTTGAATTTGGAAAAGGTAATAAAGGTAAAACAGTTATTACTCATGAATATCCAAAAGATTGGAAACGTGGGGATGAACCTTATTATCCAATTGATAATAAGCAAAACCGTTCTTTATATAAAAAATATACAGAATTAGCTGAAAAAAATAATGATAACGTTGTTTTTGGTGGTCGATTAGGTCAATACCGTTATTACAATATGGATCAAACAATTATGTCAGCTTTACGTTTAGTTAAGAATGAGTTTGGTGAATAGTTGTTATGAAGGTAATAAAGAACTATTTATATAATGCTTCTTATCAAATTTTTGTTCTTCTAATACCTTTATTAACAACACCATATTTAGCAAGGGTATTAGGTCCTAAAGGTGTTGGAATAAACGCATTTACAAATGCAAATATTCAATATTTCATAATTTTTGGAAGTATCGGCGTTGCAATATACGGTAATCGACAAATTGCCTATGTTAGAGATAACAAAGAAAAGTTGACAAATACTTTTTATGAAATATTTTTCATGAAACTAGTTACAATTATAGTTTCCTATTTAGCTTTTTTCTTATTTTTATCATTAGTCGGTCACTATCAAAACTATTATTTAGCACAATCTTTATCTGTAATTGCAGCTGCCTTTGATATTACATGGTTTTTTCAAGGTGTAGAAAATTTTGCAGTTACTGTTTTACGTAATTTTATCGTTAAAATTATAACTTTGATTAGTATTTTTACCTTTGTTAAATCTTATGATGATTTAAGCGTTTATATATTAATTCTGTCTTTATCTCTATTAGCGGGTAATTTAACTCTTTTTCCGAGTTTGAGGCGATATATTAATTTACCAAATTGGAAAAACATTAATATCTTTAAGCATTTTAAACCAGCTTTAGTTTTATTTATTCCAGAAATAGCAACTCAGATATATTTAATTGTTAATAAGACAATGCTGGGAATCATGAGTTCTGTAACAGCTTCTGGTTATTTTGAACAATCAGATAAAATTGTCAAAATGTCATTAGCTGTTGTAACAGCTACGGGGCTAGTTATGTTGCCACATGTATCTAATGCTTTTAAAAAGGGTGAAGTAGAAAAGGTTAAAGGATATTTATATACTTCATTTGAATTTGTTACTGCAGTTGCTGTTCCTTTAACATTTGGAATTGCTGCGATTTCACATACGTTAGTGCCATTGTTTTTAACTAGTAAATTTTCACCTGTTATTTCACTAATGATGGTTGAATCAGTTGTTATTATTTTAATTGGTTGGAGTAATGCAATTGGAGTTCAATATTTAGTTCCAACTGGACAAAACAAAGCTTATAATTATTCAGTTATCTTGGGAGCAATTGTAAACATTATTATTAATGTTCCATTTATATTGCTTTGGGGAGCACTGGGAACGGTATTTGCAACAGTTATTTCAGAGATGGCTGTTACTGGATATCAAATGTATTCAGTTAGAAATCAAATTGATATGAATAAATTATTTTATGGATATTTTAAATATTTATTTGCTGGATTATTAATGTTTATAGCCGTTTTCAGTCTAAACATTTACTTATCTGAAACATGGTTGATACTAACAATTGAAATTATGGTTGGAGTTTTAATTTATGGTCTAGCCCTATTAGCATTAAAACCAAGATTAATACTAAATACTTTAATAAAAATTAGAAAATAGATAGATAGCTATGAAGGGGAATGTTTATTATGTATAAATTTATAAAAAGGTCTTTTGATATTCTTATTTCTGTTATTTCTCTTTTATTTATCGGAATTATTTGTATAATTTTTATACCATTCTATTTATTCGGTTCTAATAAGGGTCCCATGTTTTATAAACAAAAAAGAATTGGGTACAAAGGGAAACCATTTTACTTATATAAATTTAGATCAATGATTGTAAATGCTGATGAAGTTCTTTATGGAAATAAAGATTTATATAAAGAATTCAAAGAGAATGGTTATAAGTTACCAGATGGTAAAGATCCTAGAATAACTAAATTTGGGAGTTTTATTAGGAAAACATCAATTGATGAAATACCACAGTTTATTAATATTTTTAAGGGTGATATGTCTTTAATTGGTCCTCGACCAGTCGTTGAAAAAGAGTTGATTGAATATGGTGATAAGGTAAATGAATTTTTATCTATAAAACCTGGAGCAATGGGATATTGGCAAGCAATTGGTAGAAGTAATATTAAATATCCGGAAAGATGTGAGGTTGAATTGTATTATGTTCACCACGCTTCTCTTATATTTGATTTAAAAATTTTATTCAAATCAATTTTTAGTATCTTTAGTGGTAATGGAGCTTATTAATAATAAAAACTGTTAACCAATCGTTAGCAGTTTTTTTATTTACTTTTGTGCTTAATTTCACACAATTAAAATTTCACAAACCCTTGCTATTAAAGCAATATTTCAACTATAATAAAGAAAACTGTACTTAATTAAAATAAATATTCATAGGAGAATTTATATGTTTAAAATAACGGTATATAGTGTACGAGAAGTCGAAGTTCCTCTGTTTCATGAACTTAACAAATACAACTACGAATTAAACTTGGTGCAAGAACGTCTTTCTAAAGCAAACGTAGCTAAAGCTGAAGGTTCTAATGCCATTTTAGTTAGTGCTGGTGATGATACTGGTGAAGAAATCCTAGAAATTCTTTCTGGTTATGGGATTAAGATGGCCTTTACTCGTTCAGTTGGAGTTGATCGTTTTGACTTTGCTGCTGCTGACAGACTTGGGATTCAAGTTGCTAATGTTCCTAACTACTCAGCTCGTGCCGTTGCTGAACTAGCCTTTATTTTAGGAATTACCTTATTTAGACATATTTCTGAAGCAACTAACAACACTCACGGTGGAGATTTACGGATTCACACTAGTTACTTCTCAACTGAGATTGATAAGGCAACTGTAGGAATTGTCGGTGCTGGTACTCTAGGTACTGCCGAAGCTAAACTATATAAGGCTTTAGGAGCTCGTGTGTTAGCTTTCCAACGTCATCCAGATCCAACTAACGATGCCGTTGAATTCTCTGATATGGATACTCTATTGAAAGAATCAGACATTGTTTCCATTCACGTTCCTCATATCCCTGGTAAGACAGAAAACTTAATTGGTCAACCAGAGATTGATAAGATGAAAGATTCTGCTATTTTAGTTAATACTGCTCGTGGACCCGTGGTTGATAACGAAGCGGTTGCTAACTCAATTAAAAACCATACTTTAGGTGGTTATGGTACTGATGTTCTACTTGACGAAGCTAAGGTAATGGATAAGAAATTTGATTCATTAGATGATGTTCCTAATCAAATTGACAAAGACTTGATGAAGAATTATCCTAATGTAATCGTTACTCCACATATGGGATTCTTTACTGTTCCAGCTGTAACTGATATGATTTCAACTAGTTACGAAAACTTTGAAAGTACTATCAAAGATGGAAAACCCGTTCATGGAGTTGAACGCTAAAAAGTAGTAACGAAAAACTAGGAGGTAAACATGAAGACTAATTTATTAGATTTAGTGAAAAACCGTCGGACCGTTTATAACTTAGGAAAAAACGTTAATCTAGACCAAGATGAACTGTTTGAGTACGTCAAAGATTTGATACGCACTTTACCATCGGCTTTTAATAGTCAACCAGTTCGCGTAGTCATGCTTTTAAACGATCATCATGAACAACTTTGGGATTTAACCGCAGATATCTTAAATGAACGCTTAGAGCCAAATGCATTCTTACGAACTAAAGCTAAATTAAGTACCTTTAAGAATGCTTATGGAACCTTATTATTCTTTACTGATATGGATGTTGTTAAAGAATTTACGGATAATCCAAAGATTAAAACTTATCAGTACCAACAATTTAACTGGTCTGAAGAAGCGCAAGGAAATGCACAACTTACGGTTTGGACTGGATTAGAAGAAAATGGATTAGGAGTAAACTTACAACACTATGATCCGTTGATTAATGCAGCAGTTCGAACTAAGTTTGATATTCCTAGCAACTGGCAACTACGTGGTGAGATGAACTTTGGTTCAATTGAAGCACCTGCAGCTGAAAAAACTGTTATTGCTGACGAAAAGAGATTTAAACTATTTAAGTAAAAATGCTGATCGCTATGATTAGCATTTTTATTGTTTTAGGAGAAGAAAATGGAACAAATTGAAAAGAAGTTACTAAAGCTAAGAAAATTTGCTAACTTTGTGATTACCCCTTTATTTGCAATCATGTTGCTTAGCTATTATGTTCAAGGGGGAATGACTGTGCTGGTAACCAGTTTAGTCGTTTTGTGTTTAGCTGTTTACATTCCTTACATGGGAATTGTTTTATATTATGTAATGAAACGACGTAAATTAAATAAACAGGATAAATCTTAAGAATTTAAGCTTTTTTTAAATATCATAGAGAAACTTTAATTTTTGCTGTAAAATGAAAGTTGTACTGAATTTAAAGATGGGGAAGATAACTAGTGAAACGAATTAATAATAAGGCCAATATTTTTTCAGGAGTAATGATTGTGATTACGGCCTTTATTTTGTTGTCCTTTCAAATATTTGCTGGTAAACCAATCATTGGTTATGATACCTTTTTCCACTTTAATCGAATTTATGATACCGCTATGCAACTGGATCATCACACTATTAATTACTTTATGTCTAACTATGGTTATAGCCAGTCTGGTCAGATTGTAAATGCAGTTTATGGCCCCTATATGGCCTATTTTCTGGGGTTACTGTTACTAATCACTCATAGTTGGTTTTGGTTTCAAATTGTTTCGGATTTAATTCTGTTACTAGTTGGTGGCTTAGGCGCCTTTCTGTTATTTAGAAGACTAAAATTAAACCATTTCTTAGCGACCACCGGAGCAATTATCTTTATTTCCCAAAACTTTTTTACGTTTTGGATTACAAGTGCTGCCTTTTTAGACTGGGGAGTGATGTTGTTACCGTATGCGGTAATGATTGCTCTAAATTTAGCGGATGGATCTCCTAAACGGATTCATTATACGCTCGGTTTACTGGTGGCATTGTTACTTGAAATCCATGTTTTAAGTGCCGTTATTACAATTTTATTGTTTATTCCGTTTTTCTTAGTGGGAATGATCCGTTCCAAGGCACGACTTAAGTATCTAAAACGAATTTGCTTAAACATTTTATTAGCAATGCTGTTAGCGGCTAACTATCTTTTCGCATTTGTAAATGTGTTCTTTAATAATCAGTTAGTACCACCTTTTACGGTTTCCAATCTCCAAGAGGGGGGAATGCAGTTTATTTGGGACAACTCACTCCAAACGGGAATTGGTTGGGTTTTCATTTTTATAATTGTGGCTCAAATCTTTTTGATTATTATTAATACCTATCGAGAAAAGCTGAATATGTTGATCACCACGGTGGGACTTGTTTTCTTCTCACTATCTTCAGCTTCTTTTCCTTGGAATACGATTGGAAAACAGATTCCTATCCTCCAAGAATTTTTGCAATTTCCATCACGCTTTTGGTCAGTAGCGGCTCTGTTATTATTAACCGGCTTTTTAATGTCCCTTCACCAACTAGTTGAAAATAGTACGCCGCGACTCCAAAAGAACACCTACTATGCCTTTGCTGGGTTCTTAGCTATTTTGGCGATTATCATTGGAACTGGAAACGTGCGCCAACAATTAAACAATAACTGGCAGGTTAAGCATAATGAAGCACCCCAAAAACGGGTTTATGCCAAACATCTCTTGCCATATGGATTTTATGCGGAAGGAGTGACGGGCACTTCTTTAGCCAAAGATTTTCGTAGTTCTAATCTCCGTAAACCATTGGATGATGATATTCGGGGTGTTACTGATTATCTCCCTAATGAAACGAATAAACGGCAACCAGACCGGATTCAAGAACAATATACCGCTCAGATTATGGCAAATAATCCAGACTTTAAACGGACGGTTCCTTCTGGAGGTCAAGTAAAGTTAACTTGGAATAATGAAATGCAACAAATGCAGTCGGTTCCAGCAATTGTCTATGCTAACTCTAGAGTTGAGTTAAACGGACAACTCCTAACCAAGAAAAACACCAAATATACCGATGAAGAACATTTCTACCCTAACCACTATCAAACTAGTGATATTGGGGCGCTTTATGTACCAGCTAAGGTGGGAAAGAATGTCTTATCAGTTAGTTATGAGGCGCCGTGGTACGTTAACTGGGGAATCACTATTTCTGTAATCAGTTGGTTAACGTTAGTAGGGTATTTCTTGTTTAAAGGCTTTTTAAAAATTGAAAAATTCATCTTAAAATGATTGTGACAATGGGTTGCAATCATTTTTATTTTTTCGTTCGTAAATATGCTAAAATGGGTATTAACGGTAAATGATAGAGGAGTTTAATAATGCAAAAGTTATATTGGGATGCCATCATAATTAATGGCCAAAAAGTTTTTTATACGGTCACTGAAAATGGGCTTAACTTTGTTAGTTCACCAGGTCAGGGTGTTTCTCAAGTACTTAGCTTTTATAAAAATCAATCATTTGAATTTGTATATGATCATCGTAAAACGATTAGTTATCGCAAAGAATTTAAACGATTTTTAAAGGGAAAGCGGGAACGCTTCATTTTTAGTACAGATTATTTTGTTGATGGAACTCCACAACAGGAAGAAGTCTGGCAAAAAATTGGCGAAATACCCTATGGAGAAACTATTTCTGTAACTGAACTAGCGCAACAGCTAAAAATGTCAGTTTTGGAAATTGAAGATGCGATGCAAGCTTGTCCCATTTGGTTAGCAGTTCCCCTTCATCGAGTACTGGAGATAACTGATGCTTCTGAGAATCGAATTGATTCAAAATGTTGTGAATATCTTCGCGGAGTGGAACAAAAACATGCCTTAGGGGCAGACTAGTTAAGTCACTAGAGAGGTGACTGATACCGAGAGGAATTTAACTATGAAAAAACGACAGTTAACATTAATTTCATTAATTTTAATGATTTTCACTTCAATTTTTAACTTTGTAAATATCCCCCGTGCCTTTTATTTAATGGGCTATGCGGCAATTTTATGGTACGTCATTGCTGCAATTTGTTTCTTTTTACCCTTTGCGTTTATGGTAGCTGAGTTTGGTTCAGCCTTTCCCAATGCTAAGGGTGGTATTTATACCTGGATGTCAGAATCAGTAAATCCTAAGTTTGCTTTTGTGGGAATTGTAATGTGGTATACATCTTTTATCTCATGGATGTTAAACACCAGTTCCATTATTTGGATTCCCATTTCAACCGCAATTTTTGGAGTTGATAAGACCCAGAATTGGCATTTATTGGGCTTAAATGATGTCCAAACTTTGGGGATTTTGGCTTCATTACTAGTTATTGTGGTTACTTACATTGCTAGTCGTGGTTTAGGGAAGTTTAAGTTAATCACCTCAATTGGGGGATCCGCCATGTTATTGGCTAGTTTTATCCTAATTGTCGGTGGTTCCTTAATCTTGCTATTAAACGGCCATCCCCTACAGCCACTTAGTTTCTTGAGCTTATTAAAATCACCGGATGCTCAATACGCAACGGGAATTGGAACGCTTAGTTTCTCAGTTTTTGCTGTCTTTGCCTTTGGTGGAATTGAAATTATTAGTGGATTGGTTGATCAAACGAAGAATCCGGAAAAAACTTTCCCACGTGGAGTTACCATTAGTGCCATCTTGATTACTTTGGTGTACTGTTTGGGAATTTTCGTAACGGGAATGTTTACTAACTGGAACCACGTTTTTGCGGGGGACCACGTTAACTTAGGTAACGAAGCCTTCTTAGTAATGAACAACTTTGGTTACCAATTAGGGATAGCTTTGAACTTCTCTAATGGAGTTGCAACCGAGATTGGACTCTGGACCGCTCGCTACATTGGTTTTTCCATGTTTTTAGCTTTAATGGGAGCCTTTACAACGGTGGTCTTTTCGCCAATCAAACAATTGGTTGAAGGAACTCCAGAAAAACTCTGGTATAAACCATTACGTAAATTAAAAAATGGATTACCAGTTAATGCGATGATGGGTCAAGCGCTATTAGTAATTGCCTTTATCTTGCTAGTTTCCTTTGGAGGACAAAATGCCAAAGCTTTCTTCCAAGTGGTTATCTCAATGACTAACGTAGCAATTTCGTTACCATATCTATTTATTGCTTATGCTTATTTCATGTTTAGAAAGAATGAGCAGAAACAAGGTACCTTTACGTTCTTTAAACAAAAACGGACTGCGGTAGCCGCTGCAATTGTGGTTTTACTCACAGTTGGTTTAGCGATTGTCTTTACGGTGATTGCACCGGTACTACAAGGAAAAGCAATGACAACGATTTGGATGATTATTGGTCCCGTGATTTTTGCGGCATTAGCATTAATTATTTATGGTCGTTATGAGAAAAAAGAACTTTAAAATATTGGTAAAAGAGTTGTCCAATCAGGACAGCTCTTTTTTACTTAAACTAAACTTAACCAGTTAACTACTAATAATGCCCGTTCTGTTAGTGAATTTAACCCTTTAGTATAGTAAAATTAGACTTGTTGTTTAAATCGATTTAATAAAAAGAGAGTGATTCATTAATATGAAGAAAAGCTTGAAACAAATTAAGTATTTAATAGCAGCCTTTGTGATTCCCGTGCTTGTGGTAATGATTGCCTTTGGCTTTCGTGGAATTGCACCACTAGGAAATCACAATCTCTTGGTGAGTGATTTGGCCACCCAGTACTTACCATTTTTTGAATTTTTAAGAACCCAACTGGTTAACCATACCTTTAGCACCTATTCATTTATGTTGTCATTAGGGGATAATGCCATTCCGGTCTATACCTATTACTTGATGAGTCCGCTAAACCTATTAGCCATTTTTATGAATGCTGAAAACGTGCCACTATTGATGGAAGCCATCATTGTGATTAAGATTGGTTTGATTGGCTTAGCCATGGCTTGGTTCTTGCAGGTGAAATACCATCGTCAAGATATAGTTCAAGTGATTGCAGCCGTTGCTTACGGTCTTTGTGGCTTTGTGGCGATGTATTTTTATGACTTTATGTGGTTAGAGGCTTTAATTGTGTTGCCATTACTAACTTTAGGTCTAGAACGATTATTTTATCAAGGTAAGTGGGGTGGCTATGTTGTCGCACTGACCGGTATGATCTTTTTGAATTACTACATGGGTTACATGATGTGCTTGTATTCAGTAATCTACTTTGTTTACCTTGTCTTTTTGAACCGGAAACCGGGCGTTAAGTTTTTCCAATACTTAAAGACTAGAAAAACGATGACAATTAAATACATGACCAGTTCAGTTCTAGCGGCCTTATTAGCATGTTTTATGTTAATTCCAACCATTGTGGGCATGCTATCAACTGGTAAAAGTACCATTAAGTTGGCATCATTTTTACCAATTCCGCGTTTTTTACCATCTGCATTTGCTAGTTTAGGAGTAGGAGTTACTAACTTTGTTGGCCGTTTAAATCATGAACCTTCGATGTTTATCGGTAGTTTCTTTGCCATCGGATTATTTAGTTTCTGGTTTTCTAAGCAGGTTAAGCGGCAAGAAAAACGAGCTTCGTTTTGGTTAGTGGGAGCTATCTTCTTGGGTATGTTAATTGCAACAACCGATACGATTTGGCACATGTTTCAGATACCAGCAGGTTTTCCGTTTAGAGAAGTGTATATGTTAAGTTTCGTGGCTATCATGTTTGGCTATGAAGCCTATTTAAAAAATGCGCTTCAAGATAATCAAGTGGTGCTTAAAGCAGGCTTAACGCTTGCAGCATTAATCAGCATTGGTTATGGATCAGTGGTGATCGAACGTTTAGCTGCTAAAAGATATCATTTTGAAACCCCACAATACATCGTTAGTTATTGGTATTTAATTTTGGCGCTTGTTTTTGTTATTTTAATTACTGTTAGTCTTTGGTTAGTAAATCACTTTGGGAAAAAGGTGTGGTGGTTAGTGTTAATCTTAGTTGCTGCTGAGATGGGAACTAATATGTTCTTGGCACTCGGGGGAACTCATGAATATGGTGACCAAACTAAATTTAACCAGGCATTTAAGCAGTCACAAAAATTAATTAAAGCAACGACTGAAAAGCGAACCAGCTTTGGACGTGAAAAAGTTAATAACCAGTTGTATAGCGATAGTTTTAACATTACCTATAATCAATATAATGATTCATTGCTCTATAATTTTACTGGAGTTAATAGTTATACCTCATCCTTGAATGCAAATACGCATGATGCATTAGCTAAACTAGGTTTGTATAGTCGCAATGAGCGTCGAATTAGTTCCAATGGTTCGATGCCAATCACGGAACAATTATTAGGAATTGATAAGTTTATTACCATTGATAAAAATGGTCAGTTAACCACCGAGACAAATGAGTTAAACACAGGATTAGGTTACGCAGTATCTAGTCAAATTAAGACGTTGAAATATGATTCAGAAGCAATCTTCCAAAATCTAAATCAATTGGTGCAAAAAGAAACTAATTCTAAAGAAAACTACGTTGTTGAAAATAAAATTAATCATGTGAACGTGCATCAAAATCAAGGATACTGTTATGAAGTTACCATGACACCTAAAATCTCAGGGATTCAATACATGGATCTTTCCACTACTAGTCCTAACCAAGAACTTCATGTTCAAGTTAATGGTAAAAAGTTAAAAACTCCGTACCATCAATTAGGAGCAGAAGTCATTGAATTAGGTAACTTTAAAAAGGGTGAGCAACTCACCGTTAGTTTTACTTCTAATAGTCGTATCTTAGAAATGGAACCACACTTTGCAGGTTTTGCGGATCAGAAATTTAACCAATATCTAAAAGAGAAGGTGCCTTATCGCCTACAAGTTGATAATCCAGAAAAGCTTAAACTTCAAGGAGCTGATTTTACTGGAAAAGTAACTACCACCAAGGAACGTGATTTAGTCTTGATTAGCATTCCATTTGATAAGGGCTGGTCGGTCGCAGAAAACGGGCAAAAGGTTAAAACGATGAAAGTTGCTAACGGCTTAACTGGAGTTAAATTAAAACCCGGAACCCATCAGTTAGAATTTCATTATGAAGTTCCCGGAATGAAGTTAGGTTTAATTTTATCTGGTCTTGGGGTTATCGGAATCATCGCACAAGTAGTATACTTTAGACGTAAACAACATTAAAAAAGGAGCATTGATATGGCAGTTACAGCTTATTTAGTTCGTCATGGACAAACTTATTTAAATTTATATAACAAGGTACAAGGTTGGATTGATTCACCTCTAACTGAAAAGGGAATTCAAGACGCTAAGAATGCTGGAGAACGACTAGCAAAGGTTGATTTTGACGCTGCTTTTACCAGTGATTCTGGTCGTGCCATTCAAACGGGTCAAGAAATTTTGAAGAAAAATCCGAACGGAATTAATGTAATTTCTTACCAATACCCAGAATTAAGGGAACAATTTCACGGTTACTTTGAGGGAGAAAACCTCGAACAAATGTGGCAATTCGTGGGAGAACAAGTTAAAATCACAGATGAAGCTGGTGTTTTGAACAACTTTGGTTTGGAACGAGCACGTGATTTGATTGCGAAGGCTGATTTATATGGGAATGCCGAGGATAATCAGGCTTTTTGGGAACGTTTAGATCGTGGTTTTGATCGAATTCGGGAAAATACCAAAGATGGTGAAGTGATTCTGATTGTTTCTCACGGGATGACAATTCGTTCTATTGTAGACCGTTATGCACCAGAGCTTGATTTAGGAGAAGCCGCTAAAAACGGTAGTATCACTAAACTTGAGATTGAACCAGACACAGTTAAGGTGGAATACTTTAATAAGTTAGATAGTAATGTATAATTAAATATACTAAAAATAAGAGCGATTCTGATATATCAGAGTTGCTCTTATTTAATTTGAAGCTGAATTTTGCTAATCTAAAGTAAGTAATTAGATGAGATTAAATGTTACAATATAATTTGTGCTTTTTAGAAAAAGGAGATTATTAATTAATGACAAATGCATTAGAGATTGAAGGCCTAAAAAAGGTTTACGAAACGGGAGTTGAGGCACTAAAAGGAATTAATCTATCTGTGGAAGCAGGTGATTTCTATGCACTTTTAGGACCTAACGGAGCCGGAAAATCAACCACGATTGGAATCATTACTTCACTAGTTAATAAGACGAGTGGAAAAGTCCGTGTTTTTGGTTACGATATCGATACTGATTTGGAACGAGCTAAACAACAAATTGGACTAGTTCCCCAAGAATTTAACTTTAATCCGTTTGAAACGGTACAACAAATTGTGGTGAACCAAGCTGGATACTATGGGGTTCCTTATAAAGAAGCATTGATTCGTAGTGAAAAATATCTAAAACAATCTGATTTGTGGGAAAAACGCAACGAACGGGCGCGGATGTTATCTGGTGGAATGAAACGACGGTTGATGATTGCCAGAGCCTTGATGCACCAACCTCGTCTGTTGATTCTAGATGAACCCACTGCCGGAGTTGATATCGAGTTACGTCGTGAAATGTGGGAATTCTTAAGTGAGTTGAATCGTCAAGGAACGACCATTATTTTGACGACTCATTACTTAGAAGAAGCAGAAAATCTTTGTCGTAACATTGGAATTATCCAATCGGGTAAATTGATTGAAAATGGCACGATGAAAGGCTTATTATCCAAGTTAAAATATGAAACTTTTATTTTTGACCTAGCGCCAACGGAAAATGAACCCGTAATTAACGGATACAAAACTAAATTAGTTGATAACACGAGATTAGAAGTGGAAATTAGTCGGGAACAAGGGGTGAATGATCTCTTTACGCAACTAACTGAGCAAGGGATTAAAGTCTTGTCATTAAGAAACAAGTCGAACCGATTAGAAGAACTATTTTTGAAAATTACCGAAGAAGAAGCTTAAAGGAGGAAACATGTTTAAACTTTATTTAACCGCGTTAAAAAGTTTGGCGATGAAGGAAACTAATCGCTACCTACGAATTTGGGTGCAAACCTTAGTTCCACCAGTAATTACAACATCACTATACTTCATTATCTTTGGAAAGATGATTGGAGGTAGAATTGGGAACATGGGTGGTTTTTCATACATGCAATTCATTGTTCCTGGGTTGATTATGATGTCTGCAATTACCAGCTCCTATTCCAACGTTTCTTCCTCTTTCTTTTCCCAAAAATTTCAAAAGAACATTGAAGAATTATTGGTAGCCCCAGTGCCAACCCATGTGATCATCTGGGGATTCATTATTGGAGGAGTGGGAAGAAGTTTGATTGTGGGTACCTTGGTTTCCGCAGTTTCACTTCTATTTGTTCCTCTTCAAGTTCATTCTTGGTTGATTGTGATTTTAACGTTAGTGATGACCGCTATTCTCTTTTCGCTAGCGGGATTGATCAACGGTGTGTACGCCAAATCGTTTGATGATATTTCAATTGTTCCAACTTTTGTCCTTCAACCGTTAACATACCTGGGGGGAGTGTTTTACTCCATTTCGATGTTGCCACCATTTTGGCAAGCAGTTTCGAAGATTAATCCGATTGTTTATATGATTTCAGGTTTTCGTTATGGTTTCTTGGGAATTGTAGATACCCCGATTATTAGTTCAATTGCCATTTTGGTATTGTTTATCGTAGTTTTATATACTCTCTGTTACTACTTGATTAGTAAGGGAAGAGGATTAAGAAGTTAAGAAAAACCGTTTAAGTTGTAATTAAACTTAAACGGTTTTTTAGTTTGTTTATTAATTAACTCTTTCTTAAGATGATTAAATAAATTATAATATAATAATGTAATCTATTTTTTGTAGTAGGGAGAATTCAATGAAAAAAAGTATCAATAAAATACTTAGTAGTAATATCTTTATTTATTTTTCTTTTTTAGTTTTAACTTTAGTTCAAATAAAGCCATTTGTAACACGGAATTTAATGTTAAAAAATTGGGGAAATAGTATAGATTTAAGCTTTCACTTTTCAAGATTTATTAGTATGAATCATATTTTAAATCATCCAATAAATTATACATTATTTTCTAATACTGGAAATGGTACTAATTTATTTTATCCATGGATTTTTATTTATCCTTCTAGTTTAATTGGAAATTTTATTAATAATTATGTTATTGGTTATGTTTCAATATTTATTTTAGTTACTTTAGTATCATTTATAATTTATTTCCATTGTGGAAATTACTTTTTTGATTCAAAAAAACTAGGTTATTTATTTAGTGTTTTTTATAGTTTTTCAATACATCGAATAGTTTATGGATATTTTAAAAATGATTTTGGGCAATATATTGCAATGTCATTTTTACCATTAGCGTTTATTTATTGGTATCGGATTGTTTTTAAAAAAGAGAATAAATGGGTTGAATTAGCAGTTTCAATGTCACTGATAGCGTTTTCTCATGTTTTAACGACGATGTTAGTTGTATTATTTTTATTGCTTTTAAGTATTATATTTTTAAATAAATCGTTAAATAAAAAAGTAATAAATAATTTTTTTAAAGGAATATTACTATCAATATTATTAACTTCGTTTATGTGGATGACGTTATTACAACAAGTGATTTTCGTAGGTAATTTAAGACCTTTTATTATTAATTTACAAAATTATGCTATGACATTAAATGAAATTTTTCAAACTAGTTTGAATAATGAAGCAATGTCAGAAGGAAGTATTGGTATTGTTGGTTTATTTACTATAATAATAGCAAGTTTTTTTATCAAAAATTCTGACAAATCATTTAAGTTTTTTTATTTTTTATCTTTAACATTAATAATAGTTAGTTCTAAGATATTTCCTTGGTTTATTTTTCAAAATACACCTATGAATATAATTCAGGTTCCAGCTAGAATAACCGAATTTACTAGTTTATTTTTATCAGTATTGCTTGTATTATCGTTAAAAAAAATATATTTCATAACTGAAAAAAAAGTTATTTTTATTACTTTTTTAGTTGTGATTATTAGTTTTACTTCAACTAATATAAGAGTTCAATCATTTTTACAAAATCAAAATAACATAGTTGCTAATAGTGATGATATTTGTAAAATTGTTGATAATTTTAATACAAATGACTATGTTCCAATTTTATCATCAAGCGGATTATATCCTACATGGGGAGGATTAGCTGAGGAATATCACATAAAACAAAGCATTACCGACAAAGAATCATTTATTAACCACAAAAAAGCAGATATAAAACCCAAATATACTGCTGATAAAGTTTCCATTGATTTGAAATCAAACACCAAAACCAGTACTTTAGACATCCCCGTTTATTATTATGAAGGAACGTATGCTAAGATTGATGGTAAACGAACTCAAGTTAAAGAGAGTGATAGAGGAACAGTAGAAGTTAAAGTTCCTAAAAATACTCATAAAGTAGAAATTACAAATGAGTATACGCCATTAGCTAAGGCAGCTGCAGTCGTATCAATAGTTACATGGTTATCTGTTTTAGGTGTATATCTAAAGAGAAAATTCAAAAAATAAATACTAATCAAAAAGCAACCAGCTATTTAACTAGCAGGTTGCTTTTTTACTATAATAAATGTTTAAGGCGTAACTTAGCCGGGTACTTAACCACTTTCAACTGGTTATCATTATACTGAGCTAAGTAAACGTTATCGATGGTGGTGTGTTCTTTTTTCAATAAGTCATCTAGTTCTTGTTCGGATAAGGTAATCCGATCTAAGGTCGACTCGTTTAGTTTTCCATCCGTAATCAACGGATAAGTAATTGTCTCATCACTATATGAGGTGATGGTTAACTGACCGTTTTGTTCTAAGACAGCACTCTTAACTTCATTAACGTTATTAGTACCGTTAACTCGGAGTTTGAAGGCCAACTCAGAAGCAGTGATTCCATTTTTTAAACAACGTTTGACATCCACATTTCCGTTGGTAATTAAAGGTTGCGGTGACCCATTGATTAAGTTACTAAACTTGGTACTCTGGGTGGTTAAGAACTTAATTGTAAAGACGATGATGGACCATATTAACAAGATGATGATGTATTGCAAAATAGTGACTTGGGGACTGTAGATGGTTCCTCCAATGATTCCCCCAAGAATATAGTTTTGCAACTGGTCGACGGCGTTGGTCGGAGCCAGATTACCTTTTCCGGACAGGTTAATCTGGATTACCAAGGTAATTAAACCGACGATTAGTTTTAAGGCAATCGTTTCGTAATTTCCTACACTAGAACTACCACTGAATGGATTAAGACTAAGCTCATTTTTATCGACGTGATTAACATCACCAATCATGTTGGTAGGATTGAGTGAGTAACTGGATTGGTTATTATTTAAATTAACCGTGTAAGTCTTTTTTCCGGCCTGGATGACCATTCCGTTGGCAAGCGAAGTACTACTGGAGTAAACTTGTTTAATATCAACGTGTTCCGTTTTCGCGACGTTTTTCATGATGGCAGCCACTTGTGACGAAGAACTAGTCGAGTTCTTTTGCTGCATGGCAGTGTCAAATTGCAAGGTCACAAAGAGGGCGCCAATTAGAGAAATCACGATGAGAAAACTCCGTAAGCGGGGATTATCACGTTGTTTGTAATAAAGTGCCGCAATAAGGGATATAATGATGACAGACACAAAGACTAATGTCCAATAAAGATTGTTGGTAATACCAAAACTATGAGTTATGTATTCATAAGAATATAAGTTCATTGTAAAATTCCTTTCTGGATTAATATCTTTAGATTAGCAGGAAAGTAGTTGTTAATGCAATTGTTTTTGGATATCGATAAATAGGAGTGATGATCATTGACGAAAATATTGATTAGAGAAGTAGAATTAGACGAAGTTCCATTTTTACAACAATTTGCCAGTAAATTGTTTAAAGAAACTTACATACCGTTTTCAGCGGAAGCAGACATTGATACGTACATAACTGATAATTACACTGAGCAAAAGTTAAAGCAGGGGATTAGTAATCCGGAGAGTAGTTTTTACTTCATCGAGGTGGATGAAACGATTGCCGGATTTTGTAAGTTGGACATTGGAGATTTACAGACTGACCACCGCTTTGAAAACGCCTTAGAGGTCGAAAAGCTCTATATTGATCAACGGTTTAAGGGTCAGGGCTTAGGCCGAAAATTAATTTACTTTGCCGAAGAGCATGCCTTAGAACTTAATAAGAGTCTGGTTTGGTTAGGTGTTTGGGAAGGTAACAAGGATGCGGCTGGTTTTTATGAGCATCTCGGCTTTGAACCCCAAGGCACCCATGAGTTTCAACTGGGTTCTGAGCTTCAGACCGACTTTTTACTAGCCAAACGGATTAAGGCTAAGCGCTAAAATGGCTGATTAAAAATTTAGTTTCAAAATAAGCAAAAAAGCAGTAATGAATTTTTACGTTCATTGCTGCTTTTTGTGTTGTTATTTACCTAAAACCTGGAGTCGCGGGCGAAAGGATTTATCAGTTGCCGCAAATAAATTGTGCGTAGCGTCCCAGATTCGTTGCGTATTTTCGGTATTGTTCATGGTGTAGAGGTGAATTCCATCAACGCCATGAGCCACCAGGTCAACAATTTGATCAATTGCGTAGGCAACACCGGCATCGCGCATGGCAGCGGGATTATCGGCATAGCGGTCTAAGATGGCTTTAAACTTAGCGGGAAGTTCAATGCCGGATAGTTCGATAATTCGTTTAATCTGTTTCTGATTGGTACAAGGCATGATGCCGACTTCCACGGGCACATCGATACCTGCGAGTTCTAAGCGTTGCTTAAAGTCGTAAAAGGCTTGGTTATCAAAGACCATCTGGGTGATGAGATGGGTAGCGCCGGCATTCACTTTTTCCTTGAGATGGAGGGTATCATCAATGAAGTTGTTAGAATCCGGATGCTTTTGCGGATAACAGGCCCCCGCAACGTCAAAGTCACCTTGCTGCTTGATGAATTCGGTTAAATCCGAAGCGTGGTGAAAGTCACCCACGGGCGCTTGTTGGGGATTTAAATCACCACGCAGTGCGAGCACGTTTTGGATTCCTTGCTTCTTTAAAGCGTTTAGGTAGTTAGTCACGTCGGCTTTAGAACGGTACAGCCCGGGAATGTGGGCCATTGCCGGAATGTTCAGTTGATTTTCAATGGTTCCGGCTAACTCTAAGGCATGTTCGTTATTAGCACCGTTTGCGCCCAAGGTGATGGAGATAAAATCGGGTCTGATTCTTTCAATTCCAGTTAACGAATTGATTAATTGGTTGGTTTTAGCGGTCGTTTTCGGTGGAAAGACTTCCAAAGAAAAGACCGTTTTGTGGTTAAATAAACTGGTTAAACTCATAAACTATCCTAACTCTGAACGTTTTTGGTTAACCGCGGCGATTAGGTTTTCCAGGCTGGCGAAGGTTTCTGCTTCACCACGGGTTTTTAAACCACAATCGGGATTAATCCAAACTTTGTTTTCAGGTAATTTCGCTAAAATGTTGTTAATGATTTGGTAAATTTCAGCTTGGCTGGGAATTCGAGGGGAGTGAATGTCGTAAACTCCGGGACCCACTTCGGTTTCAAAGTGGTTCGCCTTTAACTCATCGATAATCGATAAGTCTGATCGGGAAGCTTCAAAGGAAATCACGTCGGCATCCATGTTATCAATGGCGGGAATGATATCTTTGAACTCGCTATAACACATGTGGGTGTGGATCTGGGTGCTAGGCGCAACCGGACTGTGAACCAACTTGAAGGCTGGAATGGCCCAGTCAAGGTATTCGCGGTACCAGTCACTGCGACGAAGGGGAAGTTTTTCCCGAAGAGCGGCTTCATCGATTTGAATGATCTTGATTCCGTGTTTTTCAAGATCGAGCACCTCATCTTGAATGGCAAGGGCAATTTGGGTCACTGATTCTTCAGCCGGGATGTCTTCTCGGGGGAAGGACCAGTTAAAGATGGTTACGGGTCCGGTTAACATTCCCTTGACCGGTTTGTCGGTGAGACTTTGCGCATAGGTTGAAGCAGCCACGGTGATGGCGTGCTTACGACTAACATCACCCCAAATAATGGGTGGCTTAACTCCCCGAGTTCCATATGATTGGACCCAGGCCTTTTTCGTAAAGGCAAAGCCGGAGAGGTTTTCTCCAAAGTATCCCACCATGTCGTTACGTTCGTATTCCCCGTGAACTAGTACGTCAAAGCCGGCTTGTTCTTGCCATTCGATAATTCGTTTAATCTTGGCTTGGTTGAACTTATCGTAGGTTGCTTGACCGATTTCGTGGTGTTTGAATTCGGACCGATTTTTGCGGACATCTTTGGTTTGGGGAAAGGAACCAATCGTGGTGGTAGGCAGATCGGGTAACTTGAATTCGGCCTTTTGGATTTGTTCCCGTTCAGCCCGTTCCGGAGTTCTTTGGTAATCATCTGCTTTCAGGTTGGAAATTCGTTTTCGAACCTTAGTGTCAATCGGATGATTAATATTTTCAAAGAGCGCCGCGTTAGTTTGTAACTTGTTTTGGTCGCAGTTGAAAAAGATTTCGTTGAGGTCATGAAGTTCGGCCAATTTTTGGTAGGCAAAGGCCAAGTGTTGTTTTAAGCGACCGTCAATTTCGTCTTCCACGTCCACATCGTAAGGTACGTGGAGTAGTGAACAAGAAGTTGAGATTACCAATTTATCAGAAGAAACGGGGAGTTGGCGGAGTAAATCAATGGTCTTTTGGTATTGATTACGCCAGATGTTTTTTCCGTTGACCACGCCGGCAAAGAGAGTTTTGTCGGTAGGAAAACCAACTTGTTTGATGAGATCGAGTGTTTTCGTACCTTCTAAGAAATCTAGGCCAATTCCATCAAAGGGCAGGTCGATTAGTTCTTGGTAAATGTCGCGCACATCGCCAAAGTATGTTTGGAGATTGACTTTAAAGTTGTGCGTATTAGCTAATAAACTTTGGTATAGCTTGTTGAACACCGCTTTTTCTGATTCAGTGAGATCAAAGACTAGTGCCGATTCATCGATTTGGAACCAGTCAATGTTGAGTTCGTTTAAGCGGTCAAAGATAGCGGCATAGGACTCGGTAATGGCGGTGATAAAGTCCGTTGCTTGCGCATCATCTAGGTAGCGGGCCAGTTTAAGAATGGTGTACGGACCAATGATGGATGCTTTGATTTTTTGGTGGTGTCGTTGTGCTTTTTCAATGTCTGTAAATAGTTGGTCACCGACTAACTGAATGTTTGTTTCAGGAGTGATTTCTGGAACCAGGTAGTGATAGTTGGTGTTGAACCATTTTTTCATGGGTAAAGCTTTGACGGAACTGGTTTCATTTTGAAAGCCCCGTGCTTGAGCGAAGTATTCGTCTAGCGGATTTAGGTTTAAATCAGCGTAACGTTTGGGGGTTAAATTGATTAACGTGGCAGTGTCTAGTAAGTTATCAAAGAAGGAGAAATCGCCGACGCTCACGAAGTCTAAGCCGGAATCTGCTTGTTTCTGCCAATTTTTTTCTTTTAGCTCATCCGCAATTTTGATTAACTCACTCTGGGTAATTTCATTTTTCCAATACTTTTCGGTGGCGCGTTTTAGTTCACGATCAGCACCAATTCTAGGGAATCCAATAATACTAGTTGTCATAATAAAAACCTCCTCAGGTTAAAAATAAAGTTGTGTTTTAAAATTGAGTAAAAAAAATCCCGCAGTCATTTTGACTACGGGACGTGGATACGTGTTACCACCCGGATTTAAGCCAACATCACTGTTAGCTACTTACTGAGTACTCAGAACTTGCAATACTCGCACGCGGTAACGGGCGTACCCGAATTCGGTTTGTCACAAAGACTCACCGAATTAAAATCGATTCAGAGACCATTTTCGGTTTCTTGACAACCCTGACTCTCACCAATATGTCAGTTCTCTTTAGATTGTCGCTAAAACGTACTTATCTCTGCTTTAGTTGCTTATTTAATTAGGCGGCTTTTTTAAATTGACTGAGCCACTGCCGGTAAAATTTGGTGGCTGTTTGATTCCAAGTGTTGTGCGGATGTTGCTTTTGATCAAAGTAATTCAATGGTTTGTGGGGATGTAGTCCCTTTGAAACATCGCGATAAAATTCGTCGGCTAACGTGTTGGTTCCGTATTCGAGATGTCCGGTAACGTAATAAGAAGCGGTTTTATCACTATGGATGAGGGTGGCACCGATTTCTGGATCCCCTGCGATGACTTCACCGGTCACTTGATTGACTGGAATGGTGAAGTAACGAGAATGGGGCATCGTAAAACCGTCCGTGGTGTAGATTCCGTAGATTTTTTGTTTGTGAGGATGACCAGTTAATACTTGATCAACGGTGCCCGCGGCCCAGGCCGCCCAGCAACTAAAAAGACAGGTTTTCACGTGGGTTTTGCGCCACTGTAATAGTTCTTTAAATTCAGTAAAGTAATCCACTTCTTGAAACGGTTTTTGATCAACGGGGGCACCCGTGACAATTAAGGCATCAAAGTGTTGGTTATTAATATCCGCTAAGGTCAGATAACGCTTGGCGACGTCTTTGGCAAAATGCTTACATCGATGAGTTTTCATCCGACAAAAAGTGAGGTTGAAATCATGCGGGGTCCGTTTTAACAGACTGATGATCTGGTGTTCCGTTTCTGCGCGATTAGGCATGAGATTAAAGACCACTAGATTAATGGCATTCTTGGTAGTTGTTCGTCGATTTTTGGCATAGCCGGATAAGATATTCATACAGCCCATTGGTTAGACCTCCTAAATTTAATAAATAAAAAAAGCTTTCATTCCATGTATAACTAAATACATGGGACGAAAGCTTTCGCGGTACCACCCAACTTCGTTTTATTATCACTAATAAAACCTCAACAGCACAAACATGCCTGGGAAAGTATCGGTTCCTACCGGATGGCTAGCTTGCACTAGTCATCTGTTATGCGGAGCTCATCTACAACTTATTGTTGAATGCACCTTCTCACTGTTCGATGCTCACTTTAAGTCAACGACCTTAAGTTGCTCTTCTCCGTTAATTCGAATATTTAAATTGTTATGAATTTTAGAACTATTTGTTTTGTTTGTCAAACCTTTTTGTTGAAAATAATTATTAAAAGTTTTTCTTTCTATATAAGCGCTCCTAAAATGAAATTTTCCGCATTTTAAAAGTTTGACAAGCTAATTAAAAATCGCTAGACTGCAAACAATCCAAAAAAGTTTTAGAAATAAGTAGCTTGCAAAAACTTCTAAAGAGACCTAATGGGTGGTGAAAATTAGGGGAGTTCGGCATGCGAAAATGGTTTCTAAGTAAAATAACCAGATGAGCAGGAGTTAGTCTGGTTCGGGTGCGCCCGTTATTGCGTCAGGGTATCTTAGCTTTTAGCTAACGTACCTGTTAAGGGTGCAACAGTGATGTTGGACCAAACCCAGGGTGGTACCACGTTCTTCGTCCCGTAGTCAATTTGACTGCGGGATTTTTTATTACCAAAAATTATAAAGAGCATAATTATGACAGGATTTAATACGAAATTAGTTTACGGAAAAGGTTTGAACCAATTACACGACAACGAGACCGGGGCGGTCAACGTACCGCTTTATCAATCGACCACCTATGCCTTTAAAGACATTGATGGGTTCAATAAATATGATTATTCGCGTTCCCTAAATCCCACCAGAGAATATCTAGAGGATCAGATTGCGGCGTTAGAAGATGCTAAGCACGGCTTTGCCTTTGCCTCTGGGAGTGCGGCCATTCATGCCGTCTTTACCATCTGTCAGCCGGGTGATCACATTATTGTGAGCCGCAACATTTATGGGGGCACGTTTCGTTTAATCAATGACTATTTGAAAAAGCTACAGGTCGAATTCACTCAGGTGGATACCCAAAACCTGCAAGAAGTGGAAGCCGCGGTCCAGGAAAATACCAAGGCTATCTACTTTGAGCCCATCGATAATCCATTTATGAAGGTTACGAGTGTCAAAGCGATTGCAGCAATTGCCAAGCGCCACGACTTCTTAACCATCGTGGATAACACCTTCTTGACTCCCTACTTACAAAAAGCCTTGACCTTAGGAGCCGATGTGGTGATCCATTCGGCTACCAAATACCTCGGGGGCCATTCGGATGTGATTGCCGGACTCGTGGTGACCAATAACGAAGCAGTGGCCGAGCAACTCTACTTTTGTCAAAATGCAGTGGGTGGCATCTTAGCACCGGAAGACTGTATGTTAGTGATTCGAGGGATCAAAACGTTGTCCGTGCGCTTGGACCGCCACATTCAAAACGCACAAACGGTCTTACAGTATTTAGAAACTAAGTCAGATTTAATTAAAAAAATTTACTATCCTGGTCGTGCCGGTGATGAAAGTGACGCGGTGGCTGCTGATGAAATTAAGGGCTACGGTGGAGTGATTACCTTTGAACTGAACGAACGGGTGGATCCCAAACGATTGGTGAACGGGACGAAATTAATTTGGTTAGCCGTTAGCCTGGGATCCGTGGAAAGTTTGATTGAACTACCTTATTTCATGACCCATGCCGAATTACCAGTGGCCGAAAGAAACAAGGTCGGCATCACCCCCAACTTAGTCCGTCTTTCCGTGGGCCTAGAAGATCCGGAAGACTTGATTGCTGATCTAGAACAAGCGTTTGCACAAGCAAGCAAATAGTCTGGCGGCTTAATTAGCGGTATACTAACCTTATGAAAATGACAGGAGGTTAGTTACATGGATATTTATGATGCAATTGTTGCTGATCCAGAAAATCAAGAATTTACCCAAAAAGGCTGGAAACCCATCTATACGGCACCTGCTAGTGCCAAAATTCTAATCATTGGGCAAGCTCCCAGCATGCGGGTGCAAAAGGCGGAAGTGATGTGGAAGGATGCCTCGGGTGACCGGTTAAGAGAATGGCTGGGTGTGGATGAAAAAGAGTTCTATGATTCCGGCGATTTTGGGGTGATTCCCATGGACTTTTACTATCCCGGCAAGGCCAAATCTGGTGATAAAGCGCCTCGGAAGGGAATTGCAAAAAAGTGGCACCCAGAACTATTACAGCGGATGCCTAATCTCCAGTTAATTATCCTAATTGGAGCCTATTCGCAACGTTTCTATTTAAAATTACCCACGAAAACTAAGATTACGGACGTGGTGGCTGATTACCAAAAGTATTTACCCAAGTACTTTCCCATCGTTCATCCGTCTCCTCGTAACAATATCTGGATGGCGAAGAATCCGTGGTTTGCTACGGAAGTCATCCCAGCACTACAAAAACGGGTCGCAGAAATTATTAAAAAATAACCAAAAAAGATGCTCTCTATTTTTTTAGAGGGCATCTTTTAATTTGGTTTATTTAAGTTTTGCGAATTCCCGGACGAGGGCCTGACGTAACTTGGGGTCATGGGCATAAAGGTAGGTTCCATACACGCCGCGTTTCATTAAGACGTTGACCGAATTCAGAATAATTTGCCGTTGGATTCGTTCAAACTCGGCTGGATCAGGAATGTCTTTACGGCGCTTGATGGATTCCGTGTTGGTTTGTTTACTCAAGTCGATTTTAATCTCGTTGGTGGCCTCGTCCAGATAGACGGGTGGTCCAAGGATTAAGCCGACGTAGTTTAGATCAAAACCCTGACAGGTGTAGATGGAACCCACCTCAGCAATAGTTTGGGAAAGTTCTGCCCAGGGCGTACTAGTGAAATTATACTGGTCCCACGGCATTTTAAAGCCCCCGGTTTCCGTAATGTAGTGCAGCCCGCCATCTAAAGTCGACGGATAGCCAGTGGTGGAAACAATTCGGGATAAGCCGACTTGGTCGTTTTTGGCAACGATGGCCTGACGCATCGATTCGGCATCGGCAAAGACCCGAAAGTCGTAGTCCTTACGGGCATCTTTGGGTAGCGGCGTTAACTTTCCCTTACTAAACTGGTTAATCCAGTTGATTAGATTGGGTCTGGCGGTAATCCGCAGCTGGTGGGTTAGGTGATAACTAGCCTGTGGATAGCCGGCCAAAATTTTATCGAGGCGACGTTGGTCCCAATAGTTTTTGGTTTGAATCACCTGTTGCATATCAAAAACCACAATCACGACCTTGCTGAGTTTTAAAATCTCACTCAATTGGTTGTCACCGTAAAAGTTATTGTAGTGATCGGGTTTAGAAAGCAATAGGTGCGCTTCGTCGATGATGACGACGTCGGCCTGTTCGTGCTTTTTCTGGAGTTGGTTAATGAAGGAAGTGGGGCGCATGAAGTTTTTCTTTAAAACGTTGGCTTCAGACCCAGCCATTTCCTTGTAGACCTTTAAGACTTCCGGATGGTTTACCAAAAAGTAATTCTGAGATTGATACAACGGACTGTGTTCGTCGTGGCGGGCTTGTTGAAAGTCATAAAATAATTGGCTTAAAATTAAGCTTTTCCCGGTACCACAGTCGCCATAAATGGTGAAAACGGAGTGCTTTTGATTCCAACTGTTCGTGGTAAACTGTTTGATTTTTTGGATGAGGGCCGCTTGTTCGGCAGTAAACTGATGGGCGTTGGGTGCTAACTTAGCGGTTGCCTGGTTGTTAATGGTCATCGTTACTTCTTTTCTCTTTGCAAGTTCCAGTTATACACGCCAATGGCCACTAAGCTGACGGTTAGCACCAATAAGATGAGGTAGTCAATCCGACCACCAGTCATGGTAGCGGCAACGTAGTCATGGTGGTTAGTGGTTTGGTTTTGGTGTAGTGAGATTACGGAGGCTAGGATGGTAGTTCCCAGGGATCCGGCATATTGTTGCAACATGTTGAAGGTGGAACTAATATCGGCTGTTTGGAGGCGTGGTGCATTAGCCTGAGCGTTGGAAATGGTGTTGGAAAAACAAAGGTTTACCCCAAACCGTAAAATGGTAAAGAGGACCGTGAGCCAAATGCTAGTGGCCCAAGATTCAGAAACACAGAATAAAATCATGGCCAAGGTCATGGTGCAAATTCCGGTTAGGATGGGTTTGAAGGCTCCGTATTTGTCGTAGACCATTCCGGATAGCGGTGAGGTAACTGCCCCGATGATTGATCCCGGAAGCAAAATCATTCCGGCAACTAGCGGACTAACACCAAAGACGATTTCTGCATAGATGGGAATTACAAAGGAAATTCCGATGTTAATGAACATTAATGACATGTAGGTAAACGCATCGAGGGCCACCACCCGGTTAGTGAGCGGTTTAAAGGAAATTAGTTCAGAATCCCCGGCTTGGTTAACAAAGATAAAGGCGACTAATGCGACTAAACCAATGATAAGGGGAAGGAGCCAGTTCAGCAGCTGCATGTCCTTGGTACCAAAGCGACTGGCAGACCAGACGAAACTGAAGAAGGTTACAGACATTAAAAGGAGCGCAAAAAAGTCGAACTTTTTCTTGATTCCTTGGGGTTTTAAGTCGATCGTTTTGTAACCTAAAAAGGCGGCGACGATTGCTAGGGGGAGGACAATCACGAAGATGTAGCGCCAACTAGTTAGATAGGATAAGGCACCACCGTATGTAGGTCCAAGTGCTGGGGCAAAGGAAATTACCATCGAAGCAATTCCGATATAGGTTCCAATTTTATAACCCGGAATGGTGTTGAAAATCACGTGATACATCATGGGCATGGAGAGTCCGGTTGCTCCGGCCTGAATCAAACGTCCCGCTAATAAAATCGGAAAGTTAGTGGCGATTACTGATAAAACGTCACCGACAATGAACAGCAAAACGGCGACTAAAAAGAGATTTTTAATCGGAAATTTTTTCAGTAAGAAGGCCGTCATTGACATGGTGATGGTTACCACCAAAAGGTATCCGGTGGTAATCCACTGGATAATGTCTAACGGCACGTTGAATAGCTTGGATAACTCTGGAAACGTCACGTTCATGGAAGTTTCTAAGAGCACGCCACAAAATGAAAGTAGGGCGGTTGCAAGAATCGCTAACTTAGTTTGCAGGGTAATGGGTTGATCAGTCTGTGAATTGATAATGAATCCCTCCGTAAAAATAGTTTTAGTTTAAGTATAGCACTTCAAAACTCACGTAAAAAAGCCACGACTGGCAGTCGTAGCTTAATTATTGGGCGTGATTTCTAAGGCTTTTTGTAAGTCTTCGTTGGCAATCGTGGTTAAATCAGCATCGCTGGGGTTCGGCTTAAACGCAACTCGCCGTGCTTGTGATTGGAGCATGGCTTGGTAAACGTTTCGGGCCCACCGCGCATTACCAGTAGGACGATGTTCCTTAATGTAGGCAGAAACCGTATCTTCGAAGAATTTTTGATCTTCGATTTTGACAATTTCTTCACTAGCAACCATGTTTTCCATGATTTGGACCAACTCTTTGTTGGTGTAATCCTCAAAGAAAATCCGGTTAGGAATTCGAGAACGAATCCCGGGGTTATCGTTCATAAATTCTTCCATTTCATCGGTATATCCGGCTAGAATCACGATTAAATCCTTCCGGTGATTTTCCATGCCGATGATTAGTTGGTCAATCGCTTCGTGACCGAAATCGGTGGGGCTATCAGGGTGTGATAGTTGGTAGGCTTCATCGATAAAGAGAATTCCACCCAGTGAACTTTCAATCACCTTTTTAGTCCGATCAGCGGTTGTACCGGTATAGTGACCCACGAGGTCAGAACGATCGGTGTTCACAAATTTATTATCAGTAATGATGTCATTTTGGTAAAGAATGGTTCCAAAAAGCTTGGCAACCGTGGTTTTACCAGTACCCGGGTCGCCGACAAAGACCATGTGCTTACTGATTCCATCGGGATTTTTTAAGCCGCGTTCTTCTCGCAACTTGTTAATCTTTGCGATGGCAATCATGTCATTGATTTGAATCTTAGCTTCCGAAAGACCGGTTAAAGAATCAAGTTTTTCTAGCGCATCCACGGATGTGTCGAGCTTTTCCACGTTCAGGTTTAAGTCTTCAAAAGCCTTATCGTCGCTATCGTCGTTACTGCCACTCCCACCATCCTTAGGAAGTTTATCAAGGTCTGATAAATCTAGGTTGGCAATGGGGTTTTTGGCATAAATAGCGGAAACGTAGGCATAGCGGTCATTAAACTTCGAAAAATCAATCAGAGCCACGTTCGAACTGTCATCGTTGGTTAATTCGGTGACGTCCACGAGGGGAAGGGCCTTATCTAAGTCAGCTTGGGTGGTTTGCACCTTGCCGGGGAAGAAAAGGGTCATTTCTCTGGTTTTAAAGTTTAAGTCATAACCAAAAGTATCCCCAATTAGGGGACTCAAAAGGTTATAAAAGGTAATTAGATTGTCAGTCCAATCGGTATAGCCGCCTTCATCGTTGGCTTCATGGCGATATGATTTGATATTTTTAATTTTAAATGTTTTAGTTTCTAAATCACTGTCTAGCTTATAATTGCTTCGGTAAAAAATCTGACCATATTGTTTTAATTCTTCAAAAGTCATGGTGGCCTCCTTGCTTTACTTTCAACCTATCCATTTTATAAGTTAATGGAGTAGATGTAAATAAAAAGGGCGGTTACTTTAACAAAAAAATAGATTTATTTTATAATACTAAATGATATTCATTTTAATATAATAATCAATTGTTAAATGTTGAACTATTTGTTATCATAAGTAGTAAGTTTAGACAAGGAGAGAGAACTATGGATTGGTTTTTAACTTTGACAGAAGATGACCAAAATTTTGCAAAGCAAATTATTTTAAAATCAGGATCATTAAAAGATTTAGCGCAACACTACGAAGTTAGCTACCCAACACTTCGTCAACGTTTAAATCAATTAATTGATAAAATAGTTGCGACTGAGCAAAAACAAAAAGATAACTTTGAGCCCCACATTATGCAACAAGTTATCAACGGTAACATGGATTTAGATGTTGCTAAGGACTTAATTGGTTATTATCACAAAATTAGCAGATAATAAAAAGACCTCCTATCAGGAGGTCTTTTTTATTTGCTTATTTATTTAACAAGTCTTGGTTAATTGCGGTTACGTAACTTGCTAGCTTATCAGTCGCATTAGCTTGAGTATCGGCTTTAACCCCTACGTAGAACTTAATCTTAGGTTCGGTTCCAGAAGGACGAATTGCCAACCAAGTTCCATCGGCTAACCAGTACTTCAAAACGTTGGATTTAGGTAAGTCAATTTCAGTTTCTTGACCATTTTCATCAGTCTTAACTGAAGTTTGGAAGTCTTCTAGAGCAACCACTTTGACACCATTAAAACTGGTTAATGGTGATTCTCTAAATGATTTCATCAAAGCAGCCATTTCGGCAGGACCGTTGATTCCATCAAAGCTTTCGGAAATAGTTTCTTCTTCAAAGTAACCATACTTTTTGTAAAGTGCTTGCAGACCGTCGTAAAGAGTTAAACCTTGTTCCTTATAGTAGGCAGCAACTTCGGCTAATAACATGGTTGATTGAACGGCATCCTTATCTCTAACAAATGGTTTGATTAAGTAACCAAAACTTTCTTCAAATCCAAAGAGGAAGGTGTGATCGTGACTTTCTTCATATTGCTTAATTTGTTCAGCGATAAATTTAAATCCGGTTAAAACGTTCTTCATTTCAACGCCATAACTGTTAGCAATGTCAGTGGCTAATTCAGTTGAAACGATGGATTTAACCACGCGACCATCACTAGGTAAGATGTTGGCATCCTTTTTAGCTTGGAGGATGTAGTGAAGTAACACACTGGCAATTTGGTTACCGGTCATAAGAATGTATTCACCATCTGGTTGACGGACAGCGGCACCTAAACGATCGGCATCGGGGTCGGTAGCAATTAAGACATCAGCGTTTTCTTGTTTTCCGAGTTTAATTGCCAAATCAAAGGTTTGTTTGAATTCGGGGTTAGGAAACGGAGTGGTGGCAAACTCTGGATCGGCAACGGTTTGTTCCACCACCATGTCGTAGTTTTTAAAACCGGCTTCAGAGAGCGCTCTTCTGGCAATTACGTTTCCAGTTCCGTGTAATGGAGTGTAAACGAACTTAAGGTCCTTACCCACTTTTTTGATTAAATCGTGGTTGACGTTGACGTCTTCGGCTGCCTTTAGGTAAGCCACGTCAATATCTTCACCGATTAATTGCATGAGACCGCTTTGACGAAGTTCGCGTTCATCGGCCACGGGAATGGCAAATAAATCGGCCACTTTACGAACGTAAGAAATCATGATGTCTGATTCCTTAGGTGGCATTTGACCACCATCAGAGCCATAAATCTTGTAACCATTGTATTGTTTAGGGTTATGGCTGGCTGTAATCATAATTCCCGCGAAAGTATGTAACTCACGAACGGCAAAAGAAAGTTCTGGGGTAGGGCGAATATCATCAAAAACATAGCTCTTAATTCCGTGGGCACCCAACACGCGGGCAGCTTCATGCGCAAATAGTTTTGAGTTGTAACGAGGGTCAAAACTGATTGCAACCCCACGATTACGTTCAGATTCGGGAAGGGTTTCCATTAATTTGGCTAACCCTTCAGTAGCTTGGCGAACGGTGTAGATGTTCATCCGATTAGTACCGGCACCAATCACTCCCCGCATTCCAGCAGTTCCAAAGGAAAGGGAAGTTCCAAATGCTGATTCGATATCATCATCAGATTTCATATTTTTTAAGTCAGTAGTTAAGTCTTCTGGCATTTCCGGATGGGTTAACCATTCGTTATATCTATCTTTAAATTCAACATTACTCATAGTAGTCGTCTCCTAATTTAGACTTTATTTATCCTAACCTGAATTATAGTTATATTTGACAGCAACGTCAAACAATCGTTGGTGTTGCACTGGTTTATTGCCCTTTTAGCTGGGTTTTCGTTTTATGATATAATAAAAACAAAATAATATGGTAGAAAAAGGAGAACAGACATGGCAGTTTTAGTTGCTGGGGGAGCCGGATACATTGGTTCTCATATGGTTGACCAATTAATCAACCAAGGATATGAAGTGGTAGTTGCAGATAACCTTTCAACGGGACATCGCAAAGCAATTCATCCGGATGCTAAGTTTTATGAAGGAGATACCAGAGATCCTAAATTCTTAGACGATTTATTTGCCAAAGAAGATATTGAAGCAGTAATTCATATGGATGCCTTTTCATTGGTTTCTGAATCAATGACAAACCCATTGAAATACTTTGATAACAACGTGATTGGAATGATTGTGTTACTTGAGGCCATGAAACGAGCAGGCGTTAAGTACATCGTCTTTTCTTCTACTGCCGCTACTTACGGTAATCCAGAACGAGTTCCCATTCATGAAGATGATCACAAAGAACCCATCAACCCTTACGGTGAAAGTAAGCTAATCATGGAACACATCATGAAGTGGGTCGAAAAAGCCGATGGGATTCATTCCGTTGCCCTTCGTTACTTTAATGCGGCGGGAGCTAAACAAGATGGCTCAATTGGTGAAGATCACCAACCAGAAACCCACTTGATTCCAATGGTCTTAAAAGTGGCTGCGGGTCAACAAGATACCCTTAAAATCTTTGGGGATGACTACGATACTCCAGATGGTACGAACGTCAGAGACTACGTCCACATCTTAGACTTAGCGGATGCCCACATTTTAGCTATGGAATACCTTAAAAAAGGTAACAGTAGCAAGTCCTTTAACCTGGGTTCTTCTACTGGATTTTCTAACAAAGAAATCGTGGAGGCTGCTCGTAAAGTTACGGGAAAGGAAATCCCAGCCGAAGCAGCTCCCCGTCGTGGTGGCGATCCAGACACCTTGGTGGCAGATAGTACCGAAGCTCGGGAAGTATTGGGTTGGAAGCCTAAGTTTGATAACGTCGAAGAAATCATCAAGACGGCTTGGACTTGGAAACAAAAGCATCCCAATGGCTACGAAGACAAATAAAATCCGTATTTATACTTTAGTAAAGGTGAATTTGAAAAAAATTCATCTTTTTTTATAACTTAATAAGACACCGTGTTGACTTAATAAAATGAACCGGGTACAATAGGTCAAGAAAAGAGGTGGCATAGTGGAAAATCGAATTAGGAAAACTAACACGGTTTCTGATATCAAGCGCGTTTTTGTAGAGTTGATTAACGAAAAGGGCTTTCAGGAATTAAACGTGACGGACATTACTAGAAAAGCTGAGATTGGGCGAGGGACGTTTTATACGCACTTTACCGACAAATATGATTTGTTAGCTAACATTGAAACCGAAATGTTAGATCATCTCAAAAGTGATCTAGGTGATGTGATTTCAAACGGAATGAGATGGTTAGTGGTAGATAAAAATACTAACGAGCCGGCACCGTTTATCGTGGAAACTTTAAAAAACTTCTATAAAAACCGGGTCGTAATTGCAGCGTTGCTGAGCGAAAACGGGGATCCGTACTTTTTACGGAAGATTAAGAAGTTAATTTTTAAAGATTTAAACGAATCCTTGCAAGCTTCACGTGATCAAATTGCAACGGCTACTGGGATACCAGAAGACTATGCCCGAGAATTCGTGATTGATGAAGTGATGGGAATCATTGTCTATTGGATTAGTAAGGATGAACCAGAAGATCCAATTGAGGTCGCTAAGACCATTACGAAGTTACAAAGCATTGCGCCATTTAGCTTATTTACTAAACAGAAGGAGGAAAATGATCATGAATAAGTTTTTGAAGAAATATTCATGGGTTGCCGCTCTGTGGGCGGTAATCGTAGTTGTTTCCGTTCTCTTGTTGCCAAACATTGGTAACCTAGAAGCGGAAAAGGGTCAAACCAAGATTCCAGACAATATGCAAAGCCAAGTGGCCAACAATATTGAAAAACACTGGGGTCACAACATTAGTAATACTAACCAAGTTGTTTTAATCTACAATAACGGTGACAAGAAGATTACTAAGTCACAACAAGAAAAGATTAACGACAAGGTTAAAGAATTAAATGATGATAAAGATCATTACAACATTAAGGGAATTACTTCCGTAGTTGATACTCCTTCTGCTAAGGGACAGTTAATTTCTAAAGATAAGACCACCGAATTGGTGCAACTGAACGTTTCTAAGGACGAATCAGTAGAAACCGTTAACAAAAAGCTTCAAGAGGGTGGTAAGGTTAGTGGCATGAAATCATACGTGACGGGAGCAGAAATCCTAAACGATGATATGCGACTATCTATGGTTGACGGGTTGAAGAAGACGGAAATTATTGCCGTAATCTTCATCTTGATTGTGCTAATTTTAGTGTTCAAATCACCAGTGGTTCCATTGATTTCATTACTAACAGTGGGAGTTTCCTTCATTGTTTCTCTAAGTGTGGTAATGAACCTGGTTAAATTCCTCGACTTCCCACTATCAAACTTCACACAAGTCTTCATGGTGGTGGTCCTCTTCGGAATTGGAACCGACTATAACATTCTGTTGTATAACCAATTTAAAGAAAATCTGGCCAACGGGATGGACAAGGTTAGTGCCACGATTAGCGCTAGAAAAGTGGCCGGAAAGACCATTCGTTACAGTGGAATTTCCGTTCTAATCGGATTTGCGGCGTTAGGACTTGCTAAGTTCTCAATCTACCGTTCTGGTTTTGCCGTAGGGGTGGGAGTAATTGTACTATTACTAGTGCTTCTATCATTGAACCCATTCTTCATGGTCTTGCTAGGTAAGAAGATGTACTGGCCTGCGAAGAACTTGAAAGAACAACAACAATCAAGTGCTCTTTGGGGAATTCTTTCTTCAAAATCAGTGCAATATGCTGCACCAGCAGTAATCTTCGTATTAGTAGTAACCCTTCCATTTATTGCCCTAGGTCACGGAAACTTAAACTATGACCAAACGGTAGAATTAAAGGATAGTATTCCTTCTAAAGCTGGTTTAAACGTTGTTGAAGAACACTTCTCTAAGGGAACTGCCGAACCTTCAACCATCTACATTAAATCAGATCATGATTTAGCAAACGAAAGTAACTTAAACGAAATTGATCGCATCACCAACCAACTACGGAAACGTGATGACGTGAAGACGGTTGCCTCAGTAACCCAACCAAACGGGGTTCCTATCAACAAACTTTACGTTAACGATCAACTAGAAACATTAACCGGTAAGATGAGCCAAGCTAATGACGGAATTGATCAAATCAAGGCCGGAACCAGCAACTCCTCATTTAATGGTGACCAACTAAAGGCCATTGGGGAATCAGCTCAATCAATTGGTCAAAGATTACAAGCAATCCAAGCTAGTTCAGGAAACAGTGCCGTATCTGGTCAAGAAGTGATTGCCGCTATGCAACAAAAGGCCACTGCCATGGGCTCACCACTTGATCAAACGCAAATGCAAATTATTGCGGGTGCCTTACAACAATCCACTGCCGAAATTCAAAACAAGCAAGCTGCTTTAGGTAGTGAATTAACTGGAATTGCTAGCGATACGCAAAACATTGGAAACAACACCCAAGCAATGGCTACGCAATTGCAAGGGGTACAAAGTAAGGTTAATGAAGCTAACCAAGGACTAGACCAAATCTCAACGGGAATGGTTTCTGCCAACGATTATCTTCAAAACTTACAAGGTTCAAACGCTGCTAAGGCGCTATACATTCCAACCAACGTCTTAGAAAGTGAAACTTTCCAAAAGGCCGTAACTAGCTACCTTTCTGAAAACAAAAAGACGACTAAGATTACCGTTGTGCTTAATGAAAACCCATCAAGTTCAAAGGCAATCAAGTCAGTTAACGAAATTCAAAACCAAGTTAAGCAAAACCTTGCGGGAACTAACATGAAAGATGCCACAGTTGCCGTGGGTGGTCAAAGTGCCACAATTGCTGATACTAATGAAATTGCCGCTAGTGACTTTAACCGGACTGCAATTATCATGACGATTGGAATCTTGATTGCTTTGATGTTTGTGACGAAGTCAATCTTGCAACCGGTCTACATCATTGCAACCTTGTTAATTTCATACGCCGCTGCTCTTTCACTTACACATCTCTTCAGTTCTGCCTTCTTGGGTCAAGACATGTTGACTTGGACAACTCCATTCTTCGCTTTCATTATGATTATTGCGCTAGGAGTTGATTACAGTATCTTCTTGATGCAAAAATACCAAGACATTCTTCCAAGTGCGGCACCAGATGTTAGAATTGTGCACGCTTCGAAATTCATCGGAGTGGTGGTTCTATCAGCTGCCTTAATCTTAGGGGGAACCTTTGCTGCCTTGATTCCATCTGGAGTATTAACGCTTATCCAAGTGGCAATCGCAGTTATCATTGGTTTGGTAATTCTAGTAATTATCCTTCCAATCTTAATGGCCGCTGGAATTAAGTTAACTTATCCAGAAGCTTCTAAAGCAAAACACGAAAAATAGTTAGATTAATAAAAATAAAGTCTACCGGGTAGGCTTTATTTTTTTAATTGCAAGAATTCTTTATCATAGTAGAATAGAACTATTGGTGATTAATGATTGAATAAGAGGAAGTTTGCATGGTAGAAAAATATAAAGTGTTGCGTTTTGTCGGAGTGCCAGTGGTCCAAAACCAACAGGGGGAGTATGAAATCAAAAAGGATCCCCAGGGCGGTTTTAAACTGCACGAATGGCGAATTGGAAAACACACTAACGGTAAATTTACCGGAGTAGGACAAGTCTTTTTAACGGAAAATCAAATGAGGGTTGCAATCATTCTTAGCGATGATGTATCCTTTAAAAAGCGCCATCAATTCACGCCTATGGCTCGTTTCTTGACTGAAACAGTTTCAGAAACGGTCCTAAAAGAGGCGCGACAAAAACTAAATGGTGAAGTATGAGAGGATTAGAAATGTTTAGTAAAATCAAAGGTATGAGTAATACCGTTAAGGGAATCCTGTTAGCTGGATTTGCTTCAGTTTCTTGGGGAATTGCCGGGGTTATCACCCAGTTTGTTTCGCAAAATGCATCAATTCCAGCGCCATGGTTCTTATCTGCCAGAACGACTGGTGCCGCCATTATCTTATTAGCGGTTAGCGCAATTGTATTTAAGGGAAAGATTTTCAACATCTTTAAGACGTGGAAATCAATTGCAACCCTAGTATGTTACGGTTTGTTTGGACTAGCCGCTAACATGGGAAGTTTCTACGTAAGTATCCAAGATGGAAACGCGGCCGCTACTACCATTTTGCAATACCTAGCACCGCTATTTATTTTATTGGGAGCTTTTATTTTTCAACACAAAAAGCCCGTTAAAATGGATATCGTGGTCTTCGTAATTGCCATTGTGGGAGTTTTCCTTTCAATTACTAAGGGAGATATCAGCCAACTTTCCATTCCCATGGGATCATTGATTTGGGGATTAATTTCTGGGGTAACCGCTGCGTTATACGTGGTGTTACCTAGAACCCTGGGAAAAGAAAATCCACCCATTGTTGTGATGGGTTGGGGAACTTTAGTGGCAAGTATTGCCTACAACATTAACCATCCCGTTTGGACGGATGTTCCCCATTTAACTACCGGAGCAATCTTGGGTGTGTTAGGAATTATCTTCTTTGGAACGTTGCTAACTTTTTCAACGTTAATCTATGCCACTCGTTTTACTTCATCAGAGGTAATCAGTTTAATGGATGCTCTCCAACCAGTTTCAACCTTTATTTTAAGTGTAATCTTCTTTGCTACCGCAATTAGTTTAGCTGAAGTAGTGGGTTCAATCTTGGTTATTATTGCAATCTATCTATTGCAATTTTCGGCACCCAAACAAGGAATCGAATTATAAAAAAAGCGACCTCGATTAGTTCGAGGTCGTTTTTATTTGGAAAACTAATTTAGAATCGATTGAAAATAAATAATTAGTTTTATATACTTAGAAATAAACAAAAATCGAGGCATATTCATGAAAAATTATATTAAAAAGCATCGTAAGGGATTAGTTGGAGCAGTTTTATGTGCAGTTGTGGTTGGCTTGCTAACCCTAACCGGCTTTAAGGTGGTGCAGTTAGCTAACGTTACCGCAACTTACGATAACACCAATACCAAATATGGAATGTTGAAAAAGTCCGTTGATGAAATGGATACGGAAGACGTTACGTATCAAGAAAATCTAACCTACGAAAACATGAAGACAATTGCTAAGACTAATAATGAAGTCTTAACTGACAGTATGAAGGCTTTGTTTGATGATCATCCAACGGAAGAAACCCAAACGGCAGCTAAGGATAAGTTAGTTGCAAATCACATTGATGAAGAAGATGCCCAAAAACTAGTCGATTCAAATAAAAAGTATGCTAAGTTCGATAGTGTGGAGATTTATAACTACAATAGTGATACTTCACGTAAAGGGCACTACTACTATTCAAACGTAACGGTTAAGTACAGTGGTCGAAACGGTAAAATGCATACCAATCGATACCTATTCAAAGTTACTTTGAATCACCAAGATCTTAACTCAAATAAGATTAGATTCTACCTAATTCAAAGTTTTGTGGGGGAACGAAAATGATTAAAAAACTAAAATTGATTTTCAAAAAATCCAACTTAATTATTACGATTCCAACGATTGTGATTGTCCTTTTAGTTGCGGCAAATGCATACTTGTTCATTGAGATTAAGAATACGAGAGCCCAAATTACTACTACTGAAGAAAACTTCAATAAGGTCAGCAAAGAATTTAGTACTAAGTATCAAAAGACCGAAGAAGAGGCGAAAAAGGAGTTCAGAGAAACTCACAAAGATCCGTTAAACGATACTGATTAGAAACGAAAAGACCTGGTTAACAGTTGTTAACCAGGTCTTTTTTTAATTTAAATTATTTTAGTAACTTTTCGGCATCAGCAGCAACGTCTGCATCGCTCATGTCTAAGTATTTCTTCATATCTTCTTCAGTCTTAATGGTATCACGACTGTTCTTTTGCATGTAGTAATCCCATAAAGCGTCACGAACAGGAGTTGAGCTATCGCTCCAGTCAAATACTTCACTCATTTTTTTATCTAAGGTTTCTGTTGCAAATTCTTTAGCCATAATCTTAATCTCCTTTTTATTTATTACGACTATATAATAGTTCTTTTCCGGAAAAAGGGTTAGTATTTTGCTTACTATTTTTAATTAAATTTTTTAAGGCCGGGAAGGGTGAGCATTACACAGAAACTAATCACATATAAAACGGATAGGAAGAGCATGACGATGATTAAACTATAGTGTTCCATCAATAAACCAATTACTAATGAAGACATTCCTCCGATGGCACGTCCCACTCCCACGATAATGTTGTTGGCACTGGAACGAACTTCAGTAGGGTAGATACGACTAACAATGGCACCGTAACCACCGTACATTCCGTTTGCAAAGAAACCTACGACGGCTCCAATAAGGAGGAGTACTAGAGTGGAATGAGCGAGGGCGATGGAGTAAACCAAGATGGCACTAGCAAATAAGAAGATGGCAAATGATTTTCTGGGTCCGATTTTATCGAAAATGGTTCCAAAAACCATCATTCCGAGACTCATTCCGATGATAGTGGCAATCATCCAAAGTGATGATCCTTTCACACTGAGGTGACTTTGTTGTTCCATAATGGAAGGTAACCAGTTCATCAAACCAAAGTATCCGGCAATTTGAACGGTCGTCATGATCATTAAACCTAAGGAAGTCCAACTAGTCTTTAAGTCGGCAAACATGTATTGCTTGATAGCTTGACGTACGGTGATTTCACGATTTTCCTTTACTTCGATAAATTCCTTGGATTCTTTGATGTGACGTCTAACAAAGAAAACTAAGATGATGGGAATTAAACCAAAGAGATAAAGGGCTTGCCAACCGAGGTCAGGAACCACGAAGGCGGCTAAGATAGCTGCGGCAACGGCTCCTAATTGACCTCCGATTGAAGCAATTGAAGACATTCTTCCCAATTCCTTTTTAGGAAAGGCTTCGGCAATTAATGTAATTCCTAAACCATATTCACCCCCGGCACCAATTCCGGCAATGAAACGAAGGAAATAAATGTAGTGAATACTATGAGCGGTACTCATTAAAGCGGTGGCAATTGCAAACACGAAGATGGTGTAGGTAAAGGTCTTAACCCGACCTAAACGATCACCAATCATTCCGAAGATAACTCCACCAAGTAGCATTCCCCAGTTCGTGATGGTTCCGATTAATCCGGCTGCCCCAGCAGTAATGTTGAGGGAGGCCATAATTGAACTCATCGTAAACGAAAGAAAAAGCACATCCATATTTTCAAGTCCAAATCCTAAACTGGATGATAGTAACACCAGTTTTTGATTCCTTGTTAATGGTCTGTGCTTTGTAGTTTGCTTGTCCATATTAAAATTTCCTCCAAAAGTGAGCTCTCTGGCTCTCATTATTTGTAAAAATACATTGCTAGTATTCTGACATAAATTTTTTATTTGTGCAATGTTAGTTTTTATATTATAATTCTCACAATAATTAACTTGGTTCAGAGAAACCAGATTATCTTTTAAATGTGAATTTAAAAATATTGGACTATTCTCTGGAGCGAGAATAGTCTTTTTTTGTAGATACGGAGGATGCAAATGGAAAAACCAATCATGTTAGCTTTGGATTTTGCTGATTTTAAACAAGTGGAACAATTCTTAGAGTCTTTTTCTAATCCTGGTGATTTAACCGTCAAGATTGGGATGGAACTTTTTTATCAAAGCGGACCGCAAGTAGTCAAAACCCTTAAAGCACGTGGGTGTAAGATTTTTCTAGATTTAAAACTATTTGATATTCCTCATACGGTTGAAAAATCAATGGAACGAATCGGGGAACTGGGAGTTGATTACGTAACGGCTCACACGTTGGGCGGAAGTGAGATGCTAACAGCAGCTAAGCGCGGGCTAATTGCCGGAGCAAAACGAGTTAACCAACCTGTTCCCGATTTATTGGGAGTAACCATTTTAACCTCTTGCTCCAAAGAAACCCTGGCCAACGAACTAAATTGTAAATTAGCAATGGCAGACCAAGTGGTTTCTTTAGCAAAACTTGCTAAACAGTCGGGCTGTGATGGAGTAATCACCTCGGCTTTGGAACTACCGATGTTAACTAAAGAAGTTGGAACCGATTTTAAATACGTGGTTCCGGGAATCAGAATGAAACAAGATGCAGTGGGAGATCAAAAACGAGTGGCCACCCCTGAGATTGCCAAGCAAACCGGAGCATTTGCCATTGTGGTGGGCCGTCCGGTTACTCAGAGTGAGAACCCCGTCGCTGCTTATCGTCGTTACCGAGCAAACTGGAACTTAGAAGGAGAATAGTCATGGAATCAATTGAAACAACAGTAATTCATCAGTTAGTTGCCGACCAAATCGTACAGTTTAAAGAAACTGGTTATTTTGAGTTTGCTAGTGGAATTAAATCGCCTATCTATACCGATTTACGGCTAACGGTTTCTTACGTGCACTTGCGTAACTCCATTGCCGATGCCTTAGCTAAATTGATTAAGGAAAAGTATCCCAATGCGGATGTGATTGGGGGAGTGGCCACCGCGGGAATTCCCCACGCTGCGTTAGTTGCTGACCGATTAGGTGATCCGATGATTTACGTGCGTTCTAAACCTAAGGATCACGGAACTTCAAAACAAATTGAAGGGCGCATGAATCAAAACGACCAAGTGGTATTGATTGATGATTTGATTTCAACCGGTGGTAGCGTGATTAAAGCGGCTCAGGCGGTTCAACGAGAAGGCTATCAAGTGGCCGGTGTGGTTTCCATCTTTTCATATGGTTTCCCGGATGCAGAAAAAAACTTTAAAGAGGCCGGCTTAGACTTTGCTCCATTAGTAACCTATGCCGAAGTTTTAAAAGAACTATTACGAGAACAACGGATTACAGAAGCTAAGTTTAATTCGTTGAACAAGTGGCATCGAGATCCTTGGAATTGGGCAGGATAATTGTTTAAGAATGAGTTAATCGGATTGACATGTGAAAATAATCACGTTATCATATAACCGTAAACAAAACTAAAAAATTATAAAATGAAAGTGTGATAATTATGGTTAAAGCTGCGGTGGTTAGAAACAATTCAGATGGTTATGTAGACATTAAGGATATTGATTTACGTCCGATTAATGATAATGAAGCACTTGTAAAAGTGGAATATTGTGGTCTTTGTCACACAGATTTGCACGTTGCTGCTGGTGACTTTGGTAAAGTTCCTGGTCGTGTAATTGGACACGAAGGAGTGGGTCGAGTTACTCAATTAGGAAAAGATGTTACTAATTTGAAGATTGGTGATCGTGTCTCAATTGCTTGGTTCTACTCTGCTTGTGGTACTTGTGAATACTGTACCACTGGTAACGAAACTCTTTGTCGTAACGTGGTTAACGCTGGTTTTACTGCTGATGGTGCGATGGCTGAAGAATGTATTGTGGATGCCAAATATGCAGTTAAAGTTCCAGAAGGACTTGATCCAATTGAAGCTACCTCATTAACTTGTGCGGGAGTAACTACTTACAAAGCCCTTAAGATTGGTGATACTAAACCCGGTGAGTGGACTGAAATTGTTGGTGCCGGTGGTTTAGGAAACCTAGGGGTTCAATTAGCTCACAACGTTTTTGGTGCTAAGGTAGTGGTTACTGATGGTAATCCGGATAAATTAGCTGCAGCTAAGGAAAACGGGGCCGACTTATTAATCAACCGTCACGATGAAGATGCTACTGCTCAATTAATTAAAGGAACTAATGGTGGAGTTCACGATTCAATCGTAACCGCTGTTTCTGCCCAAGCCTTTGATGATGCCGTTAACTCTTTGAAACCCAATGGTACTTTGGTTGCCGTTGCCCTTCCTAAGGGTGATATGAAACTTAACATTGATAAAACGGTTCTTGATGGGATTAAGGTTGCTGGTTCTCTAGTAGGAACTAGACAAGATCTTAAAGAAACCTTTGATTTTGGTGCCCAAGGAAAAGTTAAACCAATCGTTAAAACTGATAAATTAGAAAACATTAATCAAGTAATCGATGATATGAAAGCCGGTAAGATTGTGGGACGAGTAGTCTTTGATTTCACTGGTGACAAAGCTTAATAAAGCTAGAAAAGAGGTCAGAAATGGCCTCTTTTTTGACTTAATTTGATTGTAACCGGAATGTAATAATATTTGTGATATTATTAGGGTATCTATAAATAAAAATAAAAAAATTTAAGAATATATAATAAAAAGAAAGGGCTTGAAAAATGGACAAATATACCAAAGCACATAATAGAATGGCTCTAGAAACTGGTGAAACAAAGACCAGAACTAAACTAAGTAAGTCAAAACATGGTTGGGTTAAAGTTGCCATGGGAATCACTTTTGCATCAACTTCACTACTTGCATATTCAACTACTGCCAACGCAGCAACTAACGTTGAAGCAACTGTACCAGCTAGTGAAACACAATCAACTGACATTACGCTTGATGATGGACAAGCAACTGGTTCAACTGCCGATAATGGACAAGTAACTAGTTCTGCAGCCTCAGCTCAAAGTGATGCTGCTCAATCAAGTGCAGCACAAAGTTCAGCTGCAAGTGAAGCTCAATCTGAAGCAAGTGATCAAAACCAAGATCAAGAACAAGCTGATGAACAACCAGCACAAACTACTGAAGAAAAGAATGCACAATTAACTAACGCTAATGCCGACGAAAAGAAGGCTGAAGCCAGTGTTGCTCCTAAAGTAACTACTAAAAAAGCTAGTTCAGTTAACGGAGTTGCCGGTGACGATAAAGTTAATAAAGATGAAGATACTGATAAGTTAATCCAATCAGTATTTGGCGATCTTATGAACCAACATGCTGCGCAAACTAGTGATGCCAAAGAAGAACAACAACCTGCTTCAATTGCAACTAGTTCAAGTGCAGCTGCTGTAACTTCAACTGCAAGTGCCTCAAGTTCTGCAAGTGTTAGTCAAGCTAGTGACCAACAACTATCAACTAAGATGGCCTCAGAAACAAACTCTGGTACCTACACTACATCAGGTGAACAAAACGTTAGAAGTACTCCTAGCTTAAATGGTGCAATTGTTGGTGCCATTGAAGCAGGTCAAACAATCAACTATGATACTACTCAAGATGCCGATGGTTATACTTGGGTACACTACCAAAACAATGGTGGTGATCGTTGGGTTGCTAAAATGGCCAACACTTCATTAAGCCACCAAGAATTCATTAATTCAATCGCACCTGGTGCAATTGAAACTTGGAACCAATATGGTGTATTACCAAGTGTTTCAATCGCGCAAGCAATCGTTGAAAGTGCTTGGGGTCAAGCCGCTCCTGGAAACAACTTATTTGGAATCAAGGGTAGCTATAACGGTCAATCAACCACACAAGCAACTACTGAATACTACAATGGCCAATTGGTTAACATCTATGACCAATTTAGAGCATACCCAAGTTATGCTGAAAGTGTAATGGATCACGGTCGTTTCTTAGCAGTTAACTCACGTTACGCTAACTTAATTGGTAGTCGTGACTACGCTCAAGTTAGTTGGATGCTTCAAAACGATGGTTATGCAACTGCCCCAACTTATGCCAACACTTTGATTAACACAATCCAAGCCAATAACTTAAATAGTTATGACAACGGTCTTGGTAATCCTGGTCAAGGTTCAAACAATAGCAATAACAACTCACAAAATGTAGTTGCTGCTAATGGTACTTGGACATTTGGTTCAGACGTAAACGTTAGAACTAGTCCTAGTTTGAGTGGTTCAATTGTCGGTTATAAGAATGCTGGTGATAAGGTATCTTACAACGGCCTAGTTGATAATGATGGTTACACTTGGATGCAATTCAATGATGGTGCGGGTCATGTTTATGCTGCTCAAATCGGTAGCAATGCGGATGTGCCATCACAACCAAGTAACCAAAACAACAACCAAACTAATAATGATAACCAAACTAATAATCAAACCACTAACCAAAACAATAATGGTGGCTCATACACTGTAACTAGTGATTACCAAAACGTTAGAAATGGTGCTTCATTATCAGCTGGAATTACTGGTCAATTAAGCAATGGTGATTCAATTGACTATGATTCAACTAATGATGCTGATGGTTACACTTGGTTGCATTACAAAAACTATGCGGGAGTCGATCGTTGGGTAGCAAGAATGGGTAACGCTACTCAAGTTCAAACTCCAAGCCAAGAAACTAACAACAATAACAACAGCAACAACAATAATTCACAACCAACGCAAACTACCAATAATAACCAAGCAGGGACTCAAGACCACAGCGGTGCATATACCCTATCTGGTGAACAAAACGTTCGGACTGATTCTAGCTTGAGTGCAGCTGTAACTGGTCAATTGAGTGCTGGAGATACAATTTACTACAATGCTACTCGTGACCAAGATGGTTATACTTGGCTTCGTTACCAAAACTACGCTGGTGCAGATCGTTGGGTTGCACAAATGAATGCTGCTACTCCAACTACTGAAAACCATGAAACTGCTTCAAATAACAACCAAGCAACTAGCAACGAAAACCATTCAGAAAACAACGGTCAAGCCGTAAACAACCAAGGTGGTACTTACCAAGTAACTAGTGACTACCAAAATGTTAGAACTGATGGTTCATTGAGTGCTGGTATCACTGGTCAATTAAGCAATGGTGATTCAATTAACTACGATTACACTAAAGATGCTGATGGATACACTTGGGTTCACTACAAGAACTATGCCGGTGCAGATCGTTGGGTTGCTAAAATGAACGATGCTAATGCCGTTTCATTAAACAACCAAAAGATTGATACTGATTCAGCCTTTTCAAGTAACCGTGCCGGTGCCTACACATTAAGCTCTGGTGCCCAAAACGTTCGTAGTGGTGCGGGACTTAACAGTTCAGTAATCGGCGGACTTAGTGCTGGTGAAACAGTTTACTACGATGGTTCAAAACAAGCTGATGGTTACACTTGGTTACACTACAAGGATAGCCAAGGAACTGATTGTTGGGTTGCCGATATTAACCTTACATTCTAATTAAATAAACAAAAGACTCTCAAGAGTCTTTTTTTATTTGCTGAAAAAAACGGTATAATGATAGCTGTTACGAAAAAAGAAGGAGTTTCTAAATGAAAGATTCCAAGTATAAACTTGAAGTACCACAAACAGTTATTGATCAACTAGAGTTAAAAGCTGACGATAAGTTAGATTTAACGGTGGAACGAAATGGTATTTTTATCAAAAAGAGTTCTGATCCTTTAGAAACGAGCTTTGACGTTGATTATTGGTGGAATATTATTCCGGCAATTATGACTAGTATCATTTTTTATCTGTTTTTCACAATTAGGGGACAGTATTTAATTAACTTAACGGGAAGTTATTCGATTGCCACTTTGACGATTATTTTAGGTTCGGTTTCCGGGCTATTACTTTTTACGACTTTTATGATTAAAAGGCGGGATAAGTCAAAAGATCATGAGTATCGAAAGCTATATTGGCGGAGTTTTCCTACAATTGTGATTGCCTTTACGGTAATTTTGATTGTGGCGTTAATGGGCTTCTTTTGGGCAGTCGGTCGGTTATTTCTAGGGATTTCCTTTGGAATTTATACCGCAACTTTGTTAATTTTTGTCTTTCAATTGGCAATCAATACGGTCATGATTAACATTGCCAATAACATTACGCCCACGGTATTAGTGGATGTTTTTGCCCTAACGATCATTGGGGGACTAGTGGCGTCCATGCTAACCAATGGAAACTTAAAGTGGTGGCAACATAACATTAGTTTTTTAGGAACTAACAAGGCCGTGGATAGTTGGCAGTTTAACGTGACGTTTATCTTTGCTGCCTTACTAATGTTAGCGCTAATTGATTATCTGTTCGTCTCTTTGAAGCCGTTAAAACGTCCCAAAGTGAGAACCTTAATCTTGCGAATTTTATTGACCCTATTAGCTTTAGACGCAATGGCAGTTGGATTGATTGCCAATAATCGCCAGATTCCGTGGATGCATTTGTGGCATAACATTTTTGCCTGGGCGATGGCTTTGGATATTGTTATTTTAATTATGGGGATTAAATGGCTCTGGCCCGGGATTTCCAAAAGCTTCTTACAAATCTCCAATACCCTGGGAATTTTAATTATCATTACCACCTTTTTATTTAAGGGGGTTCACTATTTTTCGTTAACTGCATACGAAATTTTAGCTTCTGCCTGTGCTTTTTCTTGGATAATGTTGATTTTTCAGTATTTACTACGAGAAATTAACATGGGAACCCAACAATTTATCGTGAAGCTCAAGCAGGATGAATGAAATTTAAGAAGCTGTGCTTTATAATGATTCCAGGGAGGTATTAACTATGAAAATAGACTCAACTGTAACATTAAATAACGGAGTAAAAATGCCCCAATTAGGTTTGGGAGTATGGCGTAGTGATAACGAAACCGCTGCCCAATCAGTTCGCTTTGCACTAGCTAATGGTTACCGTGCCATTGACACTGCTAAACAATATGGAAATGAAGCCGGCGTGGGTGTCGGATTAAAACAAGGTTTGGCTGAAAATGGTTTAAACCGAGAAGATGTTTTCTTAACTACCAAAGCCTTTAATGGTGATGCTGGTTACCAATCAACCTTAGATGCCTTTAATGGTCAACTAGAAAGATTACAAACCAGTTATGTGGATTTATTAATTATTCACTGGCCAGTTAACGATAAGTACATTGATACTTGGCGTGCGTTAGAAACTATCTACCGTGAAGGAAAGGCTCGTGCCATTGGAGTTTCTAACTTTGATATTCATCGCATGAAAGACTTGATGAAGCACACTTCCATTAAACCAGTATTAAACCAAATGGAATTTAATCCACTGGAACAAGAAACTGATATTAAAGAATTCTGTGATGAAAACGATATTCTCTTAGAAGCATGGTCTCCATTAGGTCATGGTGATACTTTGAAGAATCCACAAATTCAAAAAGTAGCTGATAAGTACAACAAGTCAACTGCCCAAGTAATTATTCGTTGGGAATTACAACGAGGAGTAATTACAATTCCTAAGTCAACTCACGAAGAATACATTAAACAAAATGCGGATGTTTATGACTTCGAACTTAGCGATGCTGATGTAGCATTGATTGATAGTTTAGATCTCGACAAACGTTCACTTTGGTACGGTGTATTTAAGTGGAGTGGCAATCCAGATGGTGTTGTAGACACTGTTGATGAATGGGATAAATAAAAATTGTCATTAATGATGAAGACCTTCGGGGTTAAATTTAAAATTTAACCTTGAAGGTTTTTTTTATAAACTTTAATGAAATTGTAATATCTGCTAAAATAAAAGTAACTTAAACATATGGAGGAAATTGTCTTGATTACACAAACAATGAAAGACGGTTTAAAAACCGCTAAGGAACACAAATGGTCAATTCTAGGAATGTGGTTACCCTCATTCATCATTGGGTTAGTTTTAAATGGATTTTCAAACGTTAACCCTAATACTGCAATGGACGGTCAGTCTGCTAGTGAAGCAACTGCTGCAATCGCTAGTTCATTTAGCCAATCAATTGGGGTTGTTTTCGTAATTTCAATTATTGCTAGTTTATTTGAAGTTTCACTTCAAATGGGACTTTTAAAGGCTGATGAAGAAGGCCACTTCGAATTCAAAAAAGCCTTTGTTGGTTTTAAAGAAATGATCTGGCTATCAGTGATTGGAATTTCATTCTTAACTGGTATATTAGTTTTCGCAGTTGCTGCAGTTATCTTAGTTGCAACCATCGGATTTGCTTTTGCCGGAAACTCACAAGCTAACAACTTCTACTACGTAATTGCCGGAATTGTGGGACTATTAGGTGGAATTGCCTTGATTTACATCACCTTAGGTTTGAAATTCATCTACCTAACTTTCTACAAAGACACTAAGGATCTTGATAACGGTTTATTCAAAGCTTTCCCAGCTACTTGGAAGTTAATGAAGGGTCACCGTCTTCAATTATTAGGAATGGCAATTTTACAAATTCTAATCGCAATTGTCGCAGTAATCGTACTTGGTTTAATCATTGGTTTAGTAATTTGGCTTGGAACCATGATTAGTGTTGCTGGTTTAGCATTAACTTACGGAATTATTTTCGGAGTAATCTGCTTTGCACTAGCATTAGTAGTGTTCTTCTTCCTATCAATCTGGTTCGCAATGAACAACATCAAGTTCTTTAGAGCAATTAACAAATAGGGCTTAATTAGTACGAGATAAATTCACTTGTGTTAAAATAATCCTGTTATAAAATTAGTTTAATTAATGGAGAGAATATTATGGCTGAAAAAGTAAGTAATGAACAAATCTTAGCAGAAATCAAAGAAATCGTTGAAGATCAAACTGATATTGACGCTGCTAAAATCACAATGGATGCTAACTTCAAAGATACTTTAGATCTTGATAGTTTAGATATTTTTGAAATCGTAGATGCTCTAGAAGACAAATACGATATCGAAATTGACGGTGATGATGGAATTACCACTGTTGCAGAATTAGTTGACTACGTTGCTAAAAAGGTAAACGCCTAAGCCGAGTCAACTCAGGAGAAGAGCGCTTTGATAAAGTTTGAAAGTGGTCGTCTGGCTGATTTACAATACCAGCCTTATTACGAAAAGTTGTCAATTACGGACCAACCTAGCCAACAAAAGGCCGTGGTGGGGAAGTTGTTGTTAGCGAAATTATTAGAAGTACCAGCGGAGACGTTTCTAGCTGACGAGCAATTTACCATTGGTAAACATGGCAAGCCAGAGTTTAAACACCGCTCAGAGTTCTTTAATATTTCGCATTCAGATCAATTAGTGACGGTGGCGATTTCAGATCAACCACTGGGAATTGATATTGAAAAGATTAAACCCAAAAGCCTACAACATTTAAAAAAAGCGTTTACGGTAGCTGAATTAGGCTACTTAAACCAACTTAAAGAACCGCGCAAATCAGAACAAGTTTTACGACTTTGGACGATTAAAGAGGCGGTTTTAAAGGAAGTCGGAGTAGGTTTGACCAAAAAACCGGTCAACGTAGCCATTTCGATTCCACGAATGGATACGGCAACGTTTGCGGGTGAAACCTTTAAAATTAGTTTCTTAGGAATTGATCATGAATACATTGGCACTTTGGCAACTAAATAGCTAAAAAAATAAGCTACCGATTTAATCGGTAGCTTATTTTTATATTTTAACGACGGTGAGTTTGTTCACGATCTGGACCAACTGAGTACCAGTCTAAGTGAACCCCGACAAGTTGTTCAACTGCTTGAAGGTAAGCTTGTGCTTTTTCAGGAAGTTTATCGAAGGTATCACACTTCGTGGTATCTTCTTTCCAACCCGTAAATTCTTCGTAAACAGGTTTACATTTAGCTAAAACGTCTAGGTTAGCAGGGTAGAAGTCGATTACTTTACCATCTAATTCATAACCGGTACAAACCTTGATGGTATCTAATCCATCTAAGACGTCAACACAGTTCATTGCTAAACTAGTTAAGCCAGAAACACGAGCAGCATGGCGAAGGGTAACTGTATCTAACCAACCAATTCGACGAGGACGCTTGGTAACCGTTCCGTATTCGTGAGCGGTATCGCGAATGTAGTCCCCAGTCTCGTTAAGTTGTTCAGTTGGGAAAGGACCTTCACCAACTCGAGAAGTGTAGGCTTTGCAAACTCCGATAACGTCAGTGATTTTAGTAGGACCAATTCCGGCACCTACTGCAGCACCACCGGCAACGGGGTTAGATGAGGTTACGTATGGATAAGTTCCGTGATCAATATCCAACATAATTCCTTGCGCACCTTCGAAAAGAAGGTTTTGTGATTCGTCATTGTTAATTAAATCAGAAGTATCAGTCACGTATTTTTTCATTCGTTGACCGTACTCTACGAATTCGTCATAAATTGTGTCAAAGTCTAAAGGTTCAACTTCGTATAGCTTAGTTAAAAGTTCGTTCTTTTGACGTAAGTTTTCTTTTAAGAGTTCTTTGAAAGTCTCAGGGTAGATTAAGTCGGCAACGCGAATTCCCAAACGGGCAATCTTGTCCATGTAGGCCGGACCGATACCTTTTTGTGTGGTACCAATTTTGTTAGTCCGACTCTTTTCGCTGAGTCCATCTAATAAAATGTGGTAAGGCATAATTACTTGTGCTCGAGATGAAATCCGAAGATTATCGGTCGGAACACCGTTGTCATTTAAATATTTAATTTCTCTAAACAATGCTTTAGGATTTAGAACCACTCCGTTACCAATTACGGCTAACTTATCAGCGTAAAAAATTCCGGAAGGGAGCAATTGTAAACTAAATTTTTTGTCATTGAAGACAATTGTATGACCTGCATTATCCCCACCTTGGTATCTAGCGATGATATCGGCATCTTTACTTAAGAAGTCGACGATTTTACCTTTACCTTCATCGCCCCATTGACTACCAACTACAACTTTAACAGACATTTAAGCACCTCATAAAATAGATTTAATTTTTTTACCAAATGTTATTTTACCAATCATCATTAGGAATTACAAGCTTTTCGGGTCAATAAAAAGGGTAAAGTTCGGATTCTTTTCTAATAAATTAATTTACAATTATTTATCGACATTCATTGACAAAAAAAACGAACAATAGCACAATTATAGTATTAAGAGAATTTGTATTTTAACTTTGTGGGGGATATTTTAATGATCGAACGTTATACACGAGCACCATTAGCCCAAATTTGGAGTATGGAAAACCAATACCAATCTTGGCTAGATGTTGAAGTAGCAATTGATGAAGCCTGGAACAAACTAGGAATGATTCCAGACGAAGATATTGCAGCCATTCATAAGAACGCTAAGTTTGATGAAAAAGAAATTGCTAGAATTGAAGAAGTTACCCACCATGATGTGGTGGCCTTCACCAGAAACGTTTCTGAATACCTCGGACCCGAAAAACGTTGGATTCACTACGGAGTAACTAGTACCGATGTTGTGGATACTGCCCAAGGGGTTCGTTTGAAACAAGCTAATGAAGTGATTCGCCAAGACCTTGCTGACATTTTAGAAACCATTAAACAACAAGCATTAAAATACAAAATGACAGTTATGATGGGAAGAACTCATGGAGTGCAAGCTGAACCTACTACGTTTGGTTTGAAACTGGCTCGTTTCTATTCTGAAATGAAACGAAACCAAGCTCGTTTTGAAGAAGCTGCTGCCGGAGTGGAAGCTGGTAAAATTTCTGGGGCAGTGGGAACCTTTGCTAACATTGATCCTGCCATTGAAGCCTATGTTTGTGAAAAATTAGGTCTTCGGGCCCAAGAGATTGCTAGTCAAGTATTACCTAGAGACTTGCACGCGCAATACATTGCTACGATTGCTTTAATTGGGACCAGCTTGGAAAACTTTGCGACTGAAATCAGAAGTTTACAACGTTCAGAAATTCATGAAGTTGAAGAACACTTTGGTGCTGGTCAAAAGGGATCTTCTGCAATGCCACATAAACGAAACCCAATTGGTTCAGAAAACGTCACTGGATTGGCCAGAACGCTCCGTGGTCTAGTAACCACTGCGTACGAAAACGTTTCTTTATGGCACGAACGCGATATTTCCCATTCTTCTGCTGAACGAATCATTTTACCAGAAAGTACCGGTTTACTTGATTACATGTTGCACCGTTTCAACCGCATCTTGAAGAATTTGGATGTTTTCCCTGATCGGATGAAAGCTAACATGCAAATCACCTATGGACTTATTTACAGTCAACGCGTAATGTTGAAGTTGATTGATAGTGGTATGAGTAGAGAAGGAGCTTATGATCTAGTTCAACCACTAACTGCTAAAGCTTGGGACGAACAAACCAACTTCAAACCTTTAGTTGAAGGTAGTGCAGAAGTTATGAGTCACTTGAGTAAAGAAGAAGTCGAAGATGCCTTTGATTATCATTACCATCTTAGACACGTTGATGATATCTTTAAACGAGTTGGTTTAGAATAAAAAAGTTAAAGACCTAGCGAATAGGTCTTTTTTCATATCAGAAAGTGAGTTAAAAATGAACGTAGAATATCGAATTGAAAGCGATACTTTAGGCGAAGTGAAGGTACCAAAGTCCGCTTTATGGGGACCCCAAACCGAACGAAGTCGACATAACTTTCCTACCGGACCCTTAATGTCGGTGGAAGTGATTCGAGCTTTGATCACCATAAAAAAAGCGGCTGCCAAGGTAAACCAGCAGCAAGGGGAACTAACCGCAGCTAAGTCCGAGTTAATTGAGCAAGCGGCGGATGAACTGTTACAAAAAGATGATGATGCTTTGATGGCAGACTTTCCGTTGCACGTTTACCAAACGGGTTCGGGAACCCAAACCAACATGAACGTGAATGAGGTGCTATCTCATTTGGCTCAACAACTAGATGCAGAGGTTGAGATTCGGCCCAACGATGAAGTCAATCATTCGCAAAGTTCCAATGATACCTTCCCCACGGCGATGAATATGGCTGCCTATCAAGTGGTGCAAAAGTTAGAACCAGAGTTAGAAAAATTAATTGCGGCTTTAGATCAAGTTGCTGCCGCCAATTGGGATGTGGTTAAAATTGGAAGAACCCATTTACAAGATGCCACTCCCATTACATTTGGCCAAGAAGTTTCAGGTTGGTCCAGTACTTTAAAGCATGATTTGGCGTTAATTAAATCAGTTTCGCAAAGTTTACTAGAACTTCCCATCGGGGGAACGGCGGTCGGAACCGGGTTAAACACCACGGCAACCTTTGATCAAGAGATGGTAGCGACGTTAGGAACCGTTAATCAAGTTCAATACCAAGTCGGAAATAAATTTTACGGGATGGCGGCTCACACAGCGTTAACTGCCACTCACGGCGTAATTAGAACGTTGGCTAGTGATTTATTGAAAATTTCTAACGATATTCGTTTCTTAGCTAGTGGACCTCGTTCTGGTTATGGCGAGATTAATATTCCTGCTAACGAGCCCGGATCTTCAATTATGCCAGGGAAGGTAAATCCGACCCAGGCAGAGGCGATGACGATGGCGGCCACTAAGATTATGGGAAACGATACCACCATTGAGATGGCCAATAGTCAGGGTAATTTTGAAATGAACGTGTATAAACCGGTCATTATTGCCACGTTTATTGAATCAGTGGAATTATTAACCGGACTATTACCTAATTACACGGAAAAGATGGTAGCCGGAATTACCGTTAACCAGAAAAGAATGCAACAGCTAGTCGATGAATCGTTGATGACCGTGACAGCGTTATCGCCCCACATTGGTTATCATGAGGCGGCTACGATTGCACAAAAGGCGATGCAAAAACACCTAAACTTAAAGGATGCAGCTTTGCAATCAGGTTTAGTCAGCGAGGCCGATTTTGCCAAATGGGTTAATCCGTTAAAACTAACTAATAATGATAGAAAATAAAAAGATGAACTCATTTGAGTTCATCTTTTTTGGTTATTTATTTAAATTACGATTACGTGGTTTGGGACCACCATCGCGATCACGCTTAACCATTTCGGCAATCAACATCCGGTATTGAGTCCGGTATTCGTTATATTCCCGTTGTGATTCTTGCATGTGTTTTTCGGTATCTTGAATCTTCTTTAATAGCTCTTGGTTAGTGTATCCAGCCAGGTGCATTTGGAAATCTAAGGTTGAGTTATAAGCGTTAGATAAGGATTTGTATCCTGATTTAGTTGCTTTAGAAACCCCTTGTGCCAAGACCTTGAAGGTTGGGTTATCACTAAGATCCGTGATGTAATCCATCACTGGGGTACTGATTGAACGGTCCCAGTATGAGATTAGGGGACCGGCAAAGAAGGCTACCACGATGGAAGCAAAACCAATGGGTCCGCTAACGACTACCGCCGCAATTAAGAAACAGATATCTTGGCAAACCCGCGCCGTTTTGTAGGTAACGTGAAAACGGGTGGAAATGATAGGAGCGATGGCATCATAAGGAGCCACTCCCAAACTAGGTGACATGTAGAATGAACTACCGGCAGTAAATAATAGTAATCCTAAAATTAGGTCGGCAATCATAACCAACGCGGTCACCTTACCGGGGAACATGGCGGAATACATGGCTGAGAACCATTGAATTTCGAATCCCACTAAAATCATGTTCATGATGGTTCCTAGTCCAATCTTCTTTCGATCCAAGAAGAGGATGAAAATGAAGATGAAGAGGTTAGCTCCTAGTTGGTAGATACCTAACGTGGTATGTAACTTGTTGGCCATTCCCACGTTTAACGCGGTAAAGGGATCTAGCCCTAAAACGGCGGATGATTTTAATAGCGTTGCTCCCATTGAAAGCATTGCGATTCCGACGAAAGACATTAACGCTCGCAGAAAAATATTAACCGTTTTTCCGAGCAGCGAGAAGTTTTGCGTCGCTTGTTCGGTTGATGATTCTGTGTTTTCTTTATCCATATTAATTGAATTCCTTTCAAAGTAACGTGCACTTGTTAACATTTTAACACATTCGTAAGAATTCGTAATTTTTTATGAATTAGCGCATTTATAAGTTTTCCTAATTTTGTCTGAAAATGTTTCAATAAACAATGATTATTTAGATTAAGTATATTATAATTGAACCAATGTAATGATACAGATATCTTAATACGGAGGTATTTTAATGAAATTATTGCAACTAAATAAAAAAGAAACCAGCGCATTAAAGAAATGGAAAGCTAGAGAACAACAAACTAGTCGAATCCACAAATTAATGCACTTAGGTAAAGAGACCACATTGAAGCTAACGAATAACCAAATTCAATTATTCGTGCAAATTAAGTTGAAATATTAATATTGTAAATTAAACGAAAGTTATTTTAATAACTTTCGATTTTTTGTATCTACAGACTTGTTACTGATTAATTGATGTGTAACACGGCCGTAACATTCCGTTGAACGCCTATGATATAAGGGTTTTGGTCGTTTAACCATTTGAAATCAATTCGATAAAATTGTCAGAGTTGACTAAATTAACTAGAGTTATACTTGTACCTAATTAAAAAATAAATTTAAAATATGAGGTGTAATATGGCTGTAATGAATGCAAAAGAAATCATGGACCTAATTCCTAACCGTTATCCAATTCTATTTATTGATCGGGTAGACGAAATGGAACCAGGAAAATCAATTGTGGCAACTAAAAATGTGACTATTAACGAAGAATACTTCCAAGGTCATTTCCCTGGTAACCCAGTGATGCCTGGAGTTTTGATCATTGAATCAATGGCACAAGTTGCATCAATTTTAATTTTAAAATCAAAAGAATTTGAAAATAAGACTGCCTACCTAGGTAGTATCAAAAACGCTAAGTTTAGAAAAATGGTTGAACCAGGTGACGTCTTAACCTTTAAAGTTACGATGGATAAGGTTAGAGACCACGCTGGGTTAGTTTCTTGTGTAGCTTATGTCGGTGACGAAAAAGCCTGTGAAACTAAGCTAACCTTTATCGTTGATGATGTAGAAAGAAAATAAGATGAGCTTTAAGATTAAAGCAGTTGCGAAGTCAATTCCCAAAAAGGTGGTTACTAATGACGACCTGACTAAGTTGATGGATACATCTGATGAATGGATCCAAAAGCGAACGGGAATTAAGCAACGCCACGTGGTTACCGATGAACGAAATACTACGCTTGCAATTGATGTAGCGGAAAAGTTAATCGCTCAATCTCGTGTTACAATATCAAAGATTAATTATATTATCGTGGCAACTATGTCACCGGAATACCAAATGCCTTCGACTGCGGCAATGGTACAAGGCGCAGTCGGAGCAATTAATGCAATTGCCTTTGACATTAGTGCGGCTTGCTCGGGATTTGTTTACGGGGTATCGGTGTTAAATTCGCTGCTAGCTAAACAACCGGGTGGAGTTGGGATCATTATTGGTAGCGAACAGTTAAGTCGGTTGATTGACTGGTCTGATCGCAGTACTGCGGTCCTCTTTGGGGACGGAGCTGCGGGAATCTTGGTAGAAAACGATGGCAGCGATGCGCGCGTGCTCAGCGAGGATTTGAAGACCCAAGGAGCGGATGGCCAGTGTTTAACTGCCGGAAAGTATCCTAGTCAAACACCATTTAGCAAGACTGATGGCGATCCATTCTTTAAAATGGATGGTCATGCGGTGTATAACTTTGCTACCAAGCAGGTACCCATTTCCATTAAAAAAGCAGTGCAGGAGGCGGGGCTTGAACTCGACCAGATTGACTGCTTTGTAATGCACCAAGCCAACCAACGAATTGTGACGCGAGTGGCTAAGAAACTCGATCTCGATTTAGCCAAATTTCCCATTAACATTGATAAATATGGGAATACGGCAGCAGCTAGTGAGCCAATTTTACTAGCTGAATTAGAACAAACTGGAAAAATAAAACGTGGGGACTATCTAGCCCTAACTGGTTTTGGCGGTGGGTTAACCGTGGGAACCGTAATTATTAAATACTAAATAAAGCAGAATTAAGGGAGAAATAACATGACTGAAAACACACAAACTCAAATTTTAGACAAGATTAAAGAAATCGTTGCTGACCAAACTGACGTAAACGTTGACGATATCAAATTAGATACTAACTTAAAAGATGGATTAGACTTAGATAGTTTAGATATTTTTGAAATCGTGGATGCTTTAGAAGACGAATACGATATTGAAATTGATGGTGACGACGGAATTGAAACAGTTCAACAACTAGTTGACTACGTTCAAAACAAAATTAAATAGTCGCTGATTTAGAGGAATAGTATGAAGAAAATTGGTTATTTATTTAGTGGACAGGGAAGTCAATTTGAAAAGATGGGGCAAGACCTTTATGCCAGTGAGCCAACCTATCGCCAAGTGATTGACGAAGCTAGTTCCGTTTTAGATTTAGACTTGGCAGATGAAAGCGTGATGGATGATCCTAAAAACGTGCAAGTGGCGATTTTAGCGATGAGCTATGGAATTTATTGCACCGTTAAAAATCAATTTCCTAAAGCACAGGCAATGTTAGGTTTGAGTTTAGGTGAATATGGCGCCTTAGTTGCCAGTGGAGCCCTAGATTTCAAGACGGCGCTTTTACTGGTTAGAGACCGTTCTCAATACATGGCAGAAGCCGGAGCAGCCAACCCAGGTTCGATGGCGGCTGTCTTAAAGTTGGCACCGGAAAAAGTAGCAGCGGTTTGTGCAGAGATTGCGGGTGTGTATCCCGCTAACTACAACACCGCTACGCAAACTGTGATTGGTGGAGAAACTAGTAGTGTGCAAACGGCCATTACGACACTCAAAGAAGCGGGGGCTAAAAGAGTCGTTCCGTTGAAAGTGGCGGTCGCTTCGCACACGCCTTTGATGCAAAGTGCTAGCGATAAGTTGGCAACCCGTTTACAAGACGTGAACTTTTCTGAATTTACGATTCCGGTGATTAGTAACACCACGGGTCGTCAATTTGAAAAAGATAGCGTAAAGGCAACTTTACGAGATCAATTAATTAAGCCCACTCATTTTGCAACGGACCTTGAATACTTAAATGATCAATTTGAAGTTGATACTTTGATTGAAATTGGACCGGGTGATACCCTTAGTCGTTTTGCTAAAAAGACGCTCAAGGGAATTAATACTTATCAAGTCGATAGTGTGGCTAGTTTAAACCAGGTTCAAGAAATGATGAAAGAAGAGGATTAAACATGACTGAAGAAAAACAAATTGTCCTAGTTACTGGGGCAACTAAGGGAATTGGATTAGCAACTGCCAAGCGTTTAGCACAAAATCCAAATAATTTGGTAGTGCTTAATTCTCACCGCGAGTTAGGTGAAGCGGAAGCTGCCGCATTAAAAGCAGAATTTGCAAACGAAGTTAGAATTATGACAGGTGACGTTGCTGACGAAGCGGACGCACAACGAATGATTAATGACTTGGTGGAAGAATTCGGCAAAATCGATGTTTTAGTTAATAATGCGGGAATGACGCAAGACAAGTTAATGACTAGAATGACGGAAGAATCATTCAAAGCGGTCGTGAACACTAACTTAGTGGGAACTTTCAACATGTCAAAGCTTGCCCTTAAGGTAATGCAAAAGAAACGTAGTGGGGTAATTATCAACATGTCTAGTATTGCTGGAACTCACGGAAACGTGGGTCAAGCAAACTATTCCGCAAGTAAGGCTGGAATCGTGGGATTGACTAAGACAACTGCTCAAGAAGGTTCACTTCGTGGAGTTCGTTGTAACGCAATCGCACCCGGCATGATTAAAACTGATATGACCGCAAAATTAAGCGATAAAATCGTAAAACAATTTGAAGAAAAAATTCCGCTTCATCGTTTTGGAACGGCAGAAAATATTTCTCAAACCGTAGAATTTTTAATTGAAAACGACTATATGACAGGTCAAGTAATTACCGTTGACGGTGGGTTAACCATCTAGTCAGGTGAAGTAGGAGGAAAAAAGTGGAAAGAAGAGTTGTTGTAACTGGAATTGGTGCACTTTCAGCAATTGGAAATAGTGCCGATGAATTTATTAAAAATATGTTGGCATCAAAGGTTGGAATTGCTCCAATTACCCATTTTGATGCTTCAGATACTGGAATTACGGTTGCTGGTGAATTAAAGGACTTTAACCCCAGTGATCGTTTAGATAAAAAGGATTACAAACGTTTAGATCCATACGCACAATACGCTTTGTATTCTGCAAAAGAAGCAATGGAACAAGCTGGTTTAGTAGCAAACGAAAATTACAACCCTGATGATTTAGGGGTAATTTACGGTGCCGGAATTGGTGGAATTGGAACCATTGAAGAACAAGTAATTAAGGCCCACGAAAAGGGACCTAAGCGAGTTTCTCCATTATTTGTTCCTAAAGCCATTTCCAACATGGGTGCCGGAAACATTTCGATGTACTTTGATGCAAAGAATACTTCTCAAACCATTGTAACGGCCTGTGCTGCCGGAACTAACGCCGTGGGAAATGCCTTTGAATTAATTAAACAAGGTAAAGCCAAGGTGATGATTACCGGTGGTTCCGAAGCCGCCGTTACTAACATGGGAATTTCTGGATTTGCGGCCTTAACCGCCCTTTCAACGGAAGAAGACCCAATGAAGGCTTCCATGCCATTTGATAAAGACCGAAGTGGTTTTGTTCTAGGTGAAGGTGCCGGAACTCTAGTATTAGAAGATTACGAACACGCCAAAGCCCGTGGAGCTAAGATCTTAGCTGAAGTAGTTGGTTACGGAACCACTAGTGATGCTTACCATCTAACTGCTCCAGATCCAGAAGGTCGCGGAGCCATCAGAGCGATGGAACAAGCAGTTAACGAAGCAGGAATTGGTTTAGATGAACTAGACTACGTTAATGCCCACGGAACTGCTACACACGCTAATGATTCTGGTGAAGCTGCTGCGATTGGTAAGTTATTCAAGGATAACGACCACGTTAAAACTAGTTCCATTAAGGGAATGATTGGACACTCTCTTGGAGCAGCCGGTGGTCTAGAAGCCGTTGCCTTAGTAGGAACCTTATTAAACGGTCAAATGCCAGTTAACGTTGGTCTAGTAAACAAAGATCCAGAAGTTAAGATTGATTTAGTAACTGATGAAAACAAAAACGATACGGTAAAAACCGCAATTAGTAACTCATTTGGTTTTGGTGGTCATAATGCCGTTATTGCAATGAGAAAGTGGGAAGAAGACTAATGAACGAAACAGACATAGAACGCTTACTCGAAAAATTTGATAACTCTGGACTTCAAGAATTAAAAATTGATGGTAACGGCGTGGACGTCTATTTCAGTAAGTTAGATAAACAAACCGTGGTTAACCAAGCGCCAGCTGCTTCAACTGAGGCAGAACCAGTTAGTGCTAGCGCTAAACCAAAAGCTAGCGAAAACACGATGGTAAAAGCAAGCATGGTTGGATTGGTTTACTTTGCTCCAAGTCCAGATAAGCCACCTTACAAAGAAGTGGGTGACCACGTCAAAAAGGGTGAAACTATTTGTGCTATTGAAGCTATGAAACTAATCAACGAGATTAAGAGTCCCGTTTCAGGAATTATCACTAAGAGAATTGTCAGCGATGGTGAAATGGTCGAATTTGACCAACCAATGTTTGAAATCAAGGAGGATTAAGATGGAGTTAAACGTACAAGACTTTATTCCCCAACGTTATCCCTTTCAAATGATTGATCAAATTATTGACGTTAAACCGGGTGAATCAGCAGAAGCAATTAAAAACCTTTCAGTTAATGAATGGTTTTTTTCTAATGGAAACCAATTTAAGATGCCACGTCCCATTATTATCGAATCTTTAGCACAAACCGGAGTGGTTGCCATTTTATCCATGCCCGAATACAAGGGTAAAAATGTCTTTTTTGGTGGAATTAAAGAAGCAACCTTTTCTGATGATCTTCGTCCGGGAGATAGCCTCCGTTTGAAAGTGGAACTAACTAAGTTAAAACGTAGCATCGGGGTAGGACATGCCGAAGTTATTCGGGATGGGGAAACTATCGTTGCTGCCGATTTAATGTTTGCGATTGGGTGACAAGATGTTTAAAAAAGTATTGATTGCGAACCGTGGAGAAATCGCGGTTCAAACTATCAGAGCGTTACATGAAATGAATATCACAGCGGTAGCGGTTTATTCTACGGCTGATAAAGACAGTCTTTTTGTCCGACTTGCTGATGAAACGGTATGTATCGGGAAGGGACTTCCGGGGGAATCTTATTTAAAAATGGGAGCAATCCTAGATGCAGCGGTTTTAACTGCTGCAGATGCAATTTTCCCAGGCTATGGCTTTTTATCAGAAAACGAAGACTTTGCTGAACTCTGTGAAGAATATGGGATCAAATTTATTGGACCTAGTTCAAAAGTGATTGATTTAATGGGAAATAAGTCCAATGCTAAAGCAACCATGCAAAGACTAGAAGTACCTACGATTCCTGGATCAGATGGATACGTAACTTCCTTAGAACAGGCGCGAGAAATTGCTGCTGAAATTGGTTATCCCGTCATGTTAAAGGCCGCAGCAGGTGGTGGTGGAAAGGGAATTCGTCAGGCTAATAATGCTAGTGAGTTGGCGGATGTTTACTTAACCACTAAACAAGAAATTAAGTTATCCTACGGTGATGACCGGCTCTATTTAGAAAAAGATTTATCAGACGCTAAGCACATTGAAATGCAAGCCATTGCAGATCAAAACGGACACGTGGTCTATTTTCCAGAACGTGACTGTTCCCTTCAAAGAAATCACCAAAAGGTAATTGAAGAATCACCTTGTGCCGAAATTAGTGCAGCAGAACGAGCAGAATTAGGTCAGATTGTGGCTAATGCAATGGTTGGAATTAAGTATGAAAATACGGGAACCTTTGAATTTTTGATGGACCGAGATCACCATTTCTACTTTATGGAAATGAACACGAGACTACAGGTGGAACATACCATTACCGAAGAAGTTGCTGGAGTTGAATTAATCAAAGCCATGATTATGGTAGCGGCAGGCCTAGACCTTCCGTTTACCCAAAGTGATTGTGGCGTTAAAGGTTATGCAATTGAATGTCGGATTAATGCCGAAGATCCACGCCGTAATTTCCAACCAACTCCTGGAAAAATCGACTACGTTTGGTTCCCATTTGGAACTAAAGGAGTGCGGATTGATTCCGGAATTGAGATGGGTGATGTAATTTCCCCATTTTATGATTCAATGATTGCTAAAATCATTGTGCACATGCCCACGAAGGCAGCGGCAATTCAAAAAATGGTTCGGGTGCTTCGTGAATTTAAGATTCAAGGAGTTCAGACCAATCGTCAATTTTTAATTGATTTATTGAACGATGAAGCCGTCCAAAAGGGTGAGTTTAATAATTTATACTTAGAACAACAATTTTTGAAAGAGTGGGTGAGTCATCATGAATAAAGACGATGGTAAGCCAAACATTGCAGAATTAAAGCAAAGAATGGATGAGGTTCCCGATGTGTGGACCAAATGTCCTGCTTGTGGTGCTGCAATCTATAAGAAGAACATTGATGAGTTTCAAGAATGTCCTAACTGTTACTATGGTTTTCGTTTAGGTGCAGAAGAACGAATCGAAATGGTGTGTGATGCGTTTACGCCCATTAACCAGGAGATTCAAGCGGATGCTAAATATGACGATCCCAAATACTTAGGTAAGTTAGAAAAAGCCCGGAAAATCACCGGATTAAACGAAGGGGTTTTAACCGGAATTGGTTTAATTAATGGTTATAAAGTGGCAGTCGGAGTGATGGATTGGCGCTTTATCATGGGTAGTTTAGGAACTGCGACAGGTGAAGTGATTGCTAAACTTTTTGAAACCGCCACGGAAAAACACTTGCCGGTCATTTTATTTACGGCTTCAGGGGGAGCCCGAATGCAAGAAGGAATTAATTCCCTCATGCAAATGGCGAAGGTTTCAGAAGCAGTCGGAAAACACGACGAAGCCGGTTTGCTTTACGTGAGTTATCTTTGTGACCCAACGACTGGTGGGGTAACTGCCAGTTTTGCGATGCAAGGAGACCTATTGCTTTCTGAACCGCATACTTTGATTGGATTTGCGGGCCGTCGAGTAATCGAGCGGACCATCCAACAAGTTCCACCCAAAGATTTTCAAAAGGCAGAAACGTTATTACAAAATGGCTTCTTAGATAAAATTGTAAAACGTTGTGATATGAAAGAAACTTTGACCAAAATTTTGGCACTACACGAGGGTGGTGAAACTCATGGCGAATAATTCAGCATTTGATCGAGTTTTACAAGCTCGTTCTAGTGAAAAAATTCAAATTAAAGCGTTAGTCAACGGAATTACAGATGATTTTATTGAATTGCATGGTGATCGGGCCTACGGTGATGATGCCGCAATTTATTCTGGAATCGGGTTTTTAAACGGTGAGGCCGTCACTATCATCGGAATCAGAAAGAGTGATGACGACGTTAATAACGAAGAAGTTCACTTTGGTTCAGCTGAGCCGGATGGTTATCGTAAAGCACTTCGTTTAATGAAACAAGCGGAGAAGTTTAACCGTCCTGTAATCACTTTAATTAACACTCCTGGGGCTTATCCGGATGTGGAAGCCGAATACCACGGTCAGGGATATATGATTTCCCAATTAATTTTGGAAGGAATGCGACTAAAGGTTCCATATATCTCCGTGATTGTTGGTGAAGGTGGTAGTGGTGGAGCATTAGCACTAGCCGTTGGAGATTGCGTCTGGGCATTTGAAGAGAGTATCTATTCAATCCTTTCTCCCGAAGGATATGCTACAATTTTATGGAAAGACTCTAGTCGTGCTCGTGAAGCGGCCGAGGAAATGAAGTTAACTCCAACTGATTTATTAGAAAATGGAATTATCGATCAGATTATTCCAGAAGTAAGAACTGATAAGGATTTAAATGAGTTTAAACAGGCTTTAAGCAAACAAATTAAAACCATTCGCGAACTATCAGTTTCAGAAATGTTAAACAAACGGCGAGATCGTTATCGAGCTTTCTAAAATAATTTGATGAATTTGAGAGGATTGAAAGAAATGTCAATTGATTTATTAAAAGGTAAAAAAATCGTGGTAATGGGAGTTGCTAACAAGAAAAGTATTGCTTGGGGTTGTGCCAAGGCGATCAAAGAACTTGGTGGTGAAGTAATTTTAACTTACCAAAATGACCGAATGAAAACTAGTTTAGAACGTTTTGTTGATGCAGAAACTCCGATGGTTGAGTGTGATGTAATTGATGATGCCAACGTGGAAAAAGCGTTTGCTGAAATTAAAGATATCGCTGGTGGAAAAATCGATGGGGTAATTCACGCCGTTGCATATGCAGACCGCGACACCCTTCAAAACGGAGTTATTAATACTAAACAAGCTGGCTTTAACCTTGCTGCAGATATCAGTTCATATTCATTGATTTCTGTTAGTCGTGAAGCTGCCAAGATTATGAACGAACACGGTAGCATTGTAACCTTGACCTACATGGGCTCAACTTATGCAATTCCTAACTACAACATGATGGGAATTGCCAAAGCTGCTTTGGAATCAGCAATGCGTTACCTAGCAGTTGAACTGGGTGAACAAGGAATCAACGTTAACGCAATTTCAGCTGGGGCAGTCCGGACTTTAGCAGTTACTGGAGTTAAAGGACACAGTGACCTACTTAAGACCTCAGAATCACTTACAACTGATGGTAAGAGTGTTTCTAAACAAGAAATTGGAAATACCGCTGCTTTCTTACTAAGTGACCTAGCAACCGGAATTACTGGTGATGTAATTTATGCTGATAAAGGGGTTCACCTTTTCTCAACTAAGTAATCATGAAATCAACAGAAATTACCAATAAAATTTGGCAACCTTTAAATGAATGTTTGATATTTGCTTCAATTGACTCGACAATGAATTATGCCCAGACCAGGAATTGGTCTGGGTTTAATTTGGTTCTAGCCGAAAAACAAACGCAGGGTAAAGGCCAACACGGTCATTCCTTTATGTCACCTGCAACCGGGATTTATGAAACCATCATTTTACCGGTTACGGAACGGTTTTTACAGCAACCGGGGATGTTGACGTTAGGCATCGGGGTTTGTGTGCGCCAAGCAATTCAAAATGTTTTAGGGGTAAATACCCAGTTAAAGTGGGTCAATGATCTCTATTTAAATGCCAAAAAATGCGGGGGAATCTTAGTCGAGGTACAAAGTAATCCCCAAAATGAACCAGAAAATTTTGTATTAGGAATTGGCTTAAATTTAGTTAATAATTCCAAACTAGCTGAGGTGCAAGCCACTAGTTTAAGTGATAATGATGACTTGAAGGAAGATTTGATTGCAGAGATTTATAACTTAATCGTGGCTATGTATCAAAATCCAGATCAAGAAAAGATTGTCACGGAATATGAAAATCATCTGATTTGGAAGAATCAGGTGGTTTCAGTGTTAGTAGCAGGAAAACTAATCACAGGTAAGATTGTTGGACTAACGAGCGATTTTAGGCTAATATTAGTTGACCGAGATAATAAATATTATCGACTAACGACTGATCAATCCCAACATTTGCGGATTAAAACTGATTAATAAGGAATTTTTATGGCTAAGCTAAATAAAAAAAAGAATAGCAGTAAAAAGGAAATTGTGTACGGTTTGTTTGAACTAATGATGGAGAAACCGTATCCAGACATTACGGTGAAAGAGATTTGTGAGCAATCAGAGGTTTCACGGATGACTTTTTATCGTAATTTTCATACCAAAGAAGACGTCATTTTTGCCCAGTTTGATATGGTTTACTCGACTTTTTTGAAACGACTAGTCATTCAGAACCGCTTTACCTTTTATGACGTTGCCATGACTTTTTTTGCCATTATTAAAGAAAACCAATTTATGATGGAAGCAATCGTCAAAAATGATTTATCAAACTTCTTGTTAAGCGTTTTGCGAAAATACATTAAGGCGTTGATTGATAATCAGATCCTAATCACGCGAGAAAAGTCATCTAATTTATTGGTGGCAATGATATCCGGTGGTTTAACGGAGATTATAATCACGTGGACTAACGACGGAATGAAGCAACCGGTTGATGAACTAGTGATCTTTGCTTCGAAGTACATGCATTTAAAAACCAACTAAAAAAGGACGAAGAGTAAAATTCTCTTCGTCCTTTTATTTTTTATCAATGGTAGCAAAAAAGCACCCAACCGAAGTTGAGTGCTTTTTAAAAGTTAATTATTCTGCTGGAGTAACGTTAGCAGCTTGTGGGCCACGGTCGCCATCTTCAACGTCTAAAGTAACTTTTTCGCCTTCATCAAGAGTCTTGAATCCGTCTTTGTTAATAGCTGAGAAGTGTACGAATACGTCACCATCATCAGTAGTGATGAAACCGTAACCTTTATCAGCATTAAACCATTTTACTGTACCTTGCTTCATAATATAAAACCTCCATATAATTATTAATGTTGCTCAAGTCTGAATCTAATAAGGAAGTTATCTCATATTACATAAAACAAGAAACCTTAAAAACTCGAAACCTTACATACATCTACTTAACTATAACATACCATTGTGTAATGTCAAACAACTTAACTAAGAATTCATTAAAACATCTAAAAGCTCATGGGCAGACTCGTTGAGACTTGCTTTAGACTTGTCATTACCGATGTGAGTATAAATTTCTCCGACGTAAATATCGTGGTCAAAGAACCAGTTAAAGACGGAATCTACAATCGGACGAGTCCGTTGTTCTTCTTGAACGGGACCAAAGGGGTTGGCGAAGAAGGTGGTACTCATGCCGACTTCATCAGTAGTTCCTAGTGCGTTTCTCCGCCCGGTAATGAACGTCTTTTTGGCATCTGCTTCGTTTTCAAAACGGTGAATTCCAATCTCTGTATCATAGTTATTAGCATACACCCACATATCCACATGATGAGGTTCTACCACTCGATCATAGGTGTTGGCAGGGATGATAACTCGGGCATTCTTTTGATCAGGGTTTAAGTAGACCCCACGATCCATGTTGTTAAAAGCAACGGCGCTACTTAAATCATCTAGACGAACAAAGGCACCAATTTCAGTTCCTTGAGCGTAGAGCTGGTTATCTTTAATGCTAAAACTACCCATATCATCAAAGATGGTTTCAATATTCACAATCTTATCATCGGCAATTTCTTGTAATGCTTCAATTGATTCTGATTTTCCGGCACCAGAGTCACCGAAGAAGACCACTGATTTTTCTTTTCCATTTGAGAAGGTGATGCGAACCATTGATCCGTGAATGGGAAGGCGGTCTTTATAAATCATATGCAAGTTGTGTAAAGTTAAGCACATCTTCTTCATGTAGCCAAAGTAAGTGGTTTTATCGTTATAAGGAACCTCACCGACCCAGACATCGTTGGCTTCATCATGATAGTAGTGACAAACGTCCTCTTCTGTTTTTTGCATTCCAAATAGTAAAATTAGGTCAGGACGCTTGGTTTTGATTTCAGCTTCAGTAGCAACTTCAAAGAGGTTAGCTAATGAAACCCCGGCAGCAAGATAATCACGGTGGAAGTAAATGTAAGCCAAACTTTCTCCAATCTTGGCAGGGAAACAGAACCATTCTTGTTGGTCCTCTAATTTGTTAAAATTAATGATTGGGTTAGCGGAAACTGCAGAAAAGACCCCCTCACGCTTATTACTTGGGGTAGTAATCATCATTGGTGGTCTAAGGACCAACGTATCAATGAAGGGAATTTCCTTTAGTGATGCATAGTCGTTAGGTAAAAGCGGTTCTACTTGACGATTAACTAGCGCTGCTGCTGAGGTTCCCGCATTAACTTGACGATAGGTGTGGTTAGCAAATCCTTGGAGTTTTTCCTCTACAGTTCGATATAATTGTAATACGAGCTCATTGAACTTATTATCAAGATTAATGAACGCGTTAGCAGAGTTACTACCGGCCTTACTTAAAACAGAAACGCGCAGGAAGGACCGGTAAAAAGAATATAATTTTTCAATACTGTTGATGACTTCTTTTTGGGGGTAAGTTTGATAGATTGATTGTTCATCTAGCAAAACTTTTTTGATAACCTCCAAGTACTTAGGAGCAGTTAATTTATTGAAATTAGATTTGGAATTTCGATTATCGGGCTGATTTAAAAACTCAGTAACAACTTTTTCTAGTTCAGGACTATCCAAAAGGGTGAAAATGTCATTGATGTAGTTTTGATTATAATCAAGCACCGCAACCTTGCGACTAGGGTTCATATATAACGCATTTAAGTTAGATTCCAAAATATTTCTCCTTTGCTATAAAACAACATTTAGTTACGATTATTATTTTACTCAAGAAAAACACGAATGCAAATTTTTAAGATTGAGAAAAACGGCTTTAAAAGCAAACAATTCAAAAAGGTTAGAAGATAAAATTAAGAAAAGAGTGTAAATTTGAAGACTTTAGTAATTATTTCGCATCCAGAATATGATGATTCCGAAACCCAGGCCTTTTTAAAAAAGGCGGTTCAAAATTTTACTAACGTAACTTGGCACCGGTTACCTAATCAACAGACATTTGATCCAGAAGAAGAACAACGCTTGTTAATGCAATTTGAGCGGATTGTTTTTCAATTTCCGATGTATTGGTATAGTGCCCCTGCGAGCTTAAAACAATGGGAAGACGATGTCTTAACTCGGTCTTTCACCTTTGCTACTGAACAGGCCAGATTAGCTCACAAGGAGCTTTTAATTGTGACTAGTTTAGGTTACCCAGAAAATGATTTTCAAGCCGGGAGCCGCGAAGGATTTAGCATTTCGGAAATGTTGGTTCCGTATCGGGCGTTAGCATATCGCAGTGGAATGAAATTTATGAGTCCGCTAGTAATTTCGCAGTTTGCTTACCTAACCGAAGCACAAAAGAGTCAGTTGTTAATCAAGTATCAACAGTATTTAACGGCCACCGATCCGTTTAGTTTTACTGCTAAGCAAAATTGGGTGATTGAGCAATTACAAACTGAATTAGCCAAAACGACCGATAAAATGAAATTACAGTTAATTATTGATCAGTTAACGGAAAATCAAAGTGAATTAGCTGGATTAAAGGAACAAATAAAATTAATTCGACAAGAAGAGGAGGGGTAAAGTTGGAAAATTTAGACTGGTTGTTAACCCAGATTGCCGACTTAGAAACTGAACAAGCGACGTTTGCAACGAAATCATTACTGTTAGAAACCCAGAAAGTTGCCAAGGAGCAGGCGCGCAGAATTGAACAAGCGCAGGCTGAATTAGACGGCCGCATTTGGAGTCCTAATAAATGGTAGCAAAAAGACCTTCATGGAAATGAAGGTCTTTTGTTATGTAAAGAATGATTGAAAAAAGATGATATTTAAGTAGGCTAGATTTTATTTAGTTCGTTGAGATCGAGTTTTAAAATTCGAAGATTGTTTCTAGAGATGTCTTTATATACCTCAATCAAAGTATTTAATTCTACGTCTGATTCCTTTAAAAGCATATTTAACTTATCCATGTATTCTTTGTTTTTAGTTTGCAGACCATTTTCAATTTTTGCTGCTTCCTGTTCTAGCTTTTTAATCACGTTTTGGAGACTTTGATATTTCTGGATTAGTTGTCGATTTTGAAAATCAGATTCGCTGATTAATTGGTTAACCGATTCTAAATTAATTTTTTCCATTTCCATCTTCCTTTAAAGTAAAAGTAACTATTGAATAGTATAATAAATTACGTCAAATTAAATAGTAAATTGCATTTTTTTTAATTCTAATTTAAGGTGTCAGAGTTCATTTTCAAATGATACTAATTGTATTTTAATAACAAACAAAAAGACAACGATTAAATCGCTGTCTATAAAAGTTACTTTTATTTTAAAATTATTTGGCCCAGTGGTTGATGGGACCAAATTTATGGCCAACTTCAATTTCGTTTTGAATACAAGCATCAACGTATTTTTTAGCAGAACGGATGGCTTCTTCCACTGATTTGCCGAGGCCAATTTCAGCAGTGATTGCTGCTGAAAGGGTATCGCCAGTTCCGTTTTTGTGAGTAGTGCTAAAGTAGGGACCAGTAATTTCAAAGCTAGAACCATCTTCTAAGAGAACGTAGTCGGTTACCGTTTCTTGTTCGTGGCTATCATGACGTCCTTTGACCATCACGTTTTTGGCTCCCATTGCTTGAAGTTTTTGGGCAGCTTTAACTTGGAAGTCGGGTTCATTGCCATCAATTCCGCTGAGTTTTTCTGCCTCAAAGAAGTTGGGAGTAATCACGTCGGCTAGAGGAATTAGGCGACTAACTAGGGTATCATAGGCCTCTTGTTCTAGGAGAAGGTCACCGTGTTTAGTAATAATCACGGGATCTAAAATAAGGGGACCAAAATCATATTTTTCGTAGTTATCAGCCACTAAATTAATAATGGTGGAATCAGCTAACATTCCCGTTTTAGCTGCTCTAATCTTAAAGTCGTCCGCTAAGTCCTTAAATTCTTGGTTAATAAATTCAGGGGTCATATTTGCGAATGCGTGGATTCCATAAGAATTACCTGCCACACATGCAGTGATAATTGTTGCTCCATAAACTTTTTTCTCAAAAAAAGTTAATAAGTCGGCCTGCATTCCGGCACTACCATCACTATCACTACCTGCAATGGTTACAACTTGTGGATAATCATTAATCATTTTTCGGACCTACCTTCTTTTTTTATTAAATCCATTTGATTTTATGGGGTTTAGTGTATTATAATACAAGGAGCTGTTATTTGTAAGTAAAAAAGTAAAGGAGCATTTCATAATGAGAGCATGTCATCCAAATGGTGTTCAAGGTCGTCGTCCAATCGACAAAAAAGGCCGTAAACAAGAACAAAAAAGAGTTGCAGAATTACAAAACTTTTTAAAACAAAAACCTGCAAAATAATTTAAGTCGCTCAGGCGACTTTTTTAGTACCCAAAATAAACTAAAAGAACCCATTTGGGGTTCTTTTTTTATGGGTAAAATTAATTGTTGCTTTGCGTTTGCATTGTAGAAATATCATTTGCAGATAACTCACTGATCGAGCCGTCTTGATAAACCTTATAACGATCAATTAAACCGGTATGGTGTTCTAAGAGGAGTTTTACAGATCTTAGTTCCACTACGTAGAAAGGTTTTTGATTGCTATCTTGGTATAAATTAGGGTCAGCACCAGCGGTAACGTCAGAATTACCTTCATAGCCTAATTGTTGGATGGCAAAACTTTGGGCAGCCACTGGAGAAGTAATCATAGTTTGATTAGTTTGATCATTAGATTCTTCACTGGAGCCAGAATCGTTAGAGTTACTTTGATCAGTGGAGTTAGAATTGGTCGTGGTTGGTTGCTGGGAGTCGTCTTGCTTAGTAGGAGTATCTTTTTTAGTTTGGGTAGCAACGGACTTATGATTGTTTTTGGAAGTGGATTCTTCCTTATTTGCTCCACAAGCGCTTAGTCCCAAAAGAGTGAAGAGGGCAACTACCGATAACACGTATTTTTTCATTATAGACGCTCCTTAGTATTTTAAGTTATCCGTAAATTATCATATAACTAAAATTAATGTCAAACTAGTAATCCTTTAAGGTGAGAAAGTAAGTTTTCCAAACAAAAAGAACCTTATGAACTGGAAATTCCAATTCTAAGGTTCAAGTCATTAATTTAAATAAGATCTTTGTTTTTAGCTTTAGCCTTAGTAGCCTTGCTAATTTCTTTCTTCTTAGGTTTTGATAACGCTCTTAATTGATCTTTAAGCTCATTAATTTCATCTGCATGAGTTTCTTTCCATTTAGCGAAAGAATTGCTAGAATCACTATCAGCTGGTTTTAAACCAGTGTTTAACCAGAACATTGCTTCTGATAAACTTTGGAAATTACGAAGCCATAAAGTTTGACCATTTTCTGAATCAAAGGCAACGTAAGAACGAGATTTTTTCTTTAAGAAGGTATGACGTCGAATTTTGAACGCTTCTCTTTTTCTAGTTAAAAAGTAGTCTGGTAAAATGTAGCTACCAGGAGTGATTAACTCTGGGAAACGTTCATTTCTTTTTGTGTGTCGATCGCGTAACATAGTCATTGCACGATCTGCGGTAATTAATTTTATATTAATATCGGACATTCTTTAATCCTCCTGTACTTACTATTACTATTTTCACATAAAAACGTTGATATTCAAAGCATTTGGGCTACAAATTATAAATTTTTAATAAAAGGATGATTATTAGTGAAAAAACCACAGAAATACTATGCCGTTAGGGTTGGAAAGACGACCGGAATTTTTTCAACTTGGGATGAAGCCAAGGAACAAGTTGCTGGAGTTTCTGGTGCCCAATATAAAAGTTTTAAGACTCAAGCAGAAGCAGAGGCTTATTTAAAGGGCGAATCAGTTGCTAAACAGGAAACTAATTTTACGGAAAAAACGACAGGGACCAAGCCGGAAATAATTGTCTTTACGGATGGTGGTTCGAGAAATCACGGAAACGTTGCTGGCGGTCACGTAAAAGAAACTGATCGAGCTGCTTGGGCATATCTGATTGATTATCATGGCAAGCAACACAGTGATTCTGCCGGAGAATTTGGGGTCACCAATAATAAAATGGAAATCACAGCTTTTATAGAAGCGTTACAATGGTTAGTGAATAATAATTTAAATCAACTCTCAGTGGGCATGGTTTCGGATTCGCGCTATGTTTTAAATGCGATTCAAAAGAATTGGATTGCGGGCTGGAAACGACGTGGCTGGAAGCGTAGCGGTGGCGAATTAAAAAATGCTGAACTTTGGCAAAAGTTAGACCAGCTCTTACCGCAGTTTCCTCAAATTCAATATGCCTGGACGAAAGGGCATGCTAACAATAAGGGAAACGTGTTTGTTGATGAATTATTAAATCAAACAATGGATCAGATGAAGTAATTAAAGGAGATTAATATGACAACGGAACGAGAAAAAATGACGGCGGGCAATAATTTTAATCAATTTGATAAGGAATTAATTAGTCGTCGGATTTTGGTCAGAAAAAGTCTACAAAAAATCAACAATACTCCGGATAACGAAGACCGTAACGCCATGATTAAAGAATTATTTGCAGATACAGGCGATGAATTTTTTGTCGAAACTGACTTACAATTCGACTACGGATGGAACATTCACATCGGGAATAACTTTTTTGGAAATTACCGGTTAACGTTAATGGATTCTTGTCCCATCACCTTTGGAGAAAATTGTTATATTGGACCCAACTGTGGTTTATACACCAACATTCATCCTTTAAACGCTAAAGAACGAGTGGCAGACGTTGAGCTAGGAGCCCCCATTAAAATTGGAGACAACGCCTGGTTTGGTGGCGATGTTACTATTTTACCGGGAGTTACCCTAGGAAATAACGTGGTCGTGGGGGCCGGTTCCGTGGTAACCAAGTCGTTTGGCGATGATGTCGTGGTCGCTGGAAATCCTGCTCGAGTAATTAAACAAATTGACAACAGTAAATAACATTTAATAAAAAATTTAAAGTGGTATAATCATAAACAACAAGCTAATAAATTTAGCATTTGTGCGATTAAGCCGTACAAATGGTTCGAAACTCGTTCCATTTTTACGGCTTTTTATTTAATTTCAGATTTATTTTCGTTTAATTAATATCAGGAGGATTATTATTTTTAAACATTTTAATATCAACAAGTTTATTTTTATCCCGACAATTTTGATTTTTGTGGTTGTTTCAATCATCTTAATTAACGGAGGAACTAGCCTTCAGGGAATGTTGACCATAGCCTTAGCCTGGATAACCAAACAGATGGGTTGGGCATATATGATGGTTTACATAGTCAACTTCATCTTCTTTATGTGGTTGTTATTTAGTAAGTACGGGGCCATTCGTTTAGGTGAGCCGCATTCTAAACCGCAATATAGCAACTTACAATGGGGAAGCATGGTCTTTGCCACGGCGATTGATGCTAGTATCTTAATGCTCAGCATGGTTGATCCGATTCGTTACGTTTCAGCACCACCTTTTGGAATTAAACCTTTTTCAGAAGATGCATATAACTATGCCCACATGTTGGGGCAGTTTGATTGGGGACCCATGGCGTGGATGATGTACGCCCCGGCCGCCATTGCCATTGGATATATTCTTTTTGTGAAAAAGGGGAAAGTTCAACGACTCAGTAAGGCCATTGGATTTATTCAAGGTGACGAAAAGTGGAAACAGGTAGTTCGCCAAATAGTTGATTTCCTAGTTGTCTTTGGAATCATGGGAGGAGTGGGATCTTCAGTAGGAATGGAGATTCCCATTATTTCTAACGTGTTGAGTAAATTAACCGGTTTACCTGATAATTTGATGCTAAAGATTTTCCTATTTGCAATTTTGTTTGTTATCTTTGCCTGGACCGTTTGGAATGGATTAAACGGAGGGATTGATATCTTAAGTGATTTACACATTTGGACAGCGGTTCTTTTCTTGGTCTTTATTTTATTAGTCGGACCAACAATTTATATCTTGAGTTCAGAAACGAACAGTATTGGATTATTAACAAGTAAGTTTGTTTCTCTAAGTACTAATACGGTACCCAATGGAACTCCCGATATTGCTAATTCCGAAGTGGTCTTTTACTGGGGTTGGTGGCTTGCCTATATGCCAGTAATGGGGCTATTTATTGCCAGAATCTCTAAGGGAAGAACTATTCGCCAAATCCTCCTTGGGATGTTTGGATACGGTGCGGCCGGCTGTATGAGTTTCTATGCCATTTTGGGTGGTTATTCACTCTGGTTACAAAAAACAGGCGCCGTTGATTTAGTTCATATCCTAAACACGCAAGGACAAGCCGCAGTGATTACAGCGGTCCTTTCTAGCTTGCCAATGAAGATGGTGGTGTTTGCGGTATATTGTATTTCTTGTTTTATTTTCTTAGCTACCACAATTTCATCCTCAGCTTACATCGTTTCTTCCTTTACCAGTTTGAACTTAAAGGGTAACCAAGAACCTAGTCAGGTTAATCGAATGACCTGGGTAATAGTTTTCGTGCTCTTTTCATTTGGGGTGGTAATCGTAGGGGGATTTGAGACCATCGAAACCTTCTGTGCAATCTCTGGATTCCCGTTGATGTTTGTATGTATAATGATTTTAGTTTCCATTTATCACATGGTTAAAAACGATGAAGGAATCGTTTTAAAGGCCAAGGGAATGGATGACATGCGGATTAAGAAGAAAAAAGAAAAGATGCGTCGAATTCGAGCTAAACGAATGGCAGCTCGGTTAAATCAATCTAGCGATGATGACGAATAAGGATTTTGAATTATGGATAAAGAATTAGAACAACAAATTTTAGCAGAAACTACTACAATTTATAAGCTCTTAAGTAATCCAACCCGGATTAAAATTCTCTATTTATTGGAAAATCAAACGTTAACGGTGGGAGAACTTGCCAAGCGGCTCGCAGTAGCCCAATCAATTGTCTCTCACCAGTTGGCTAGTTTGCGAAAACACCAATTGATTTCCTTTGAAAAACAAGGAAAGTATGTGTATTACAAGCTAGATGATCCTCACATTTTGAGCATCATTGAGATGACTTTTGACCACGTCGAACACGTGGTTAAGGGGGAACCTCATCAATATCATTTACAATCAATTATGGATAAGGATAAAAATAACTAGGAATAGTTCTTTTTATTTTTTATATTTTTAAATTTATTATGCTATGATATAACTACACTGGGAGGTGAAAATTATGGAAAAGATTGAACCAATTATGTTCGATAGAATTTTATTAACGATTGATGCTGATGACCCAGAAGCAAACGTAAAAGCTTTAAGTTATGCAGTTACTCAAGCCAAGGAATTTGGTGCCGCTTTAGGGATTTGTTCAGTGTTAGAGGGTGATGATATTAACATCTACGATTCTTTAACACCGAAGAGATTGGACGAAAAGCGTGCTGCTTTAAATGAAGTCATTAACAAATACGTTGATTTAGCGAAGGATTTTGGAGTTCAAGATGTAACCCCAATTGCTAGTGAAGGTGGAGATATTGATGATCAAATCTTAGATACCATCATTCCTAACTTTAATCCTGACTTACTAGTTTGTGGTGCTGATAAAGATGGAGAACACCATTTCTACAGCATTAGCGTTAAGTTAGCTAAAAAAGCTAAAGTTTCAGTAATCGTGGTTAGATAATCAAAGGTAGGTAGGGACTGTGTCTGAACAATTACGACGTTTTTTTAGTAATGGAACTACTGCTGAAATTGCAAAACGGCTTTTAGGTAAGCTGTTGGTGTATCATTCTCCAGATGGGATCATGAGCGGCTATGTAACAGAGACTGAGGCTTACTTAGGCCAATCTGACTCAACTGCTCATGCATTTCAAGGAAAGCGGACACCAGCCAATGAGGCCCTTTATGGAGTTCCCGGCACAATCTACATCTATTCGATTCATTCTCGTTTGTGTTTAGACATCGCAACCCAAGCAAAGGATGTACCAGAAGGGATTTTGATTCGTGGTATTGAACCATATCAAGGATTGGATTTTATGAATCAGAATCGCCCACGGCACGGATTTGAATTAACCAACGGACCAGGTAAATTGATGGAAGCCCTCGGGATAACCGATAAACAAATGAACTTAGTCGAGTTTGGTGAAGGTGCTTTGGATTTTGATTTAAGGAATGAAAAAGTCCCCCACCAGATTGCAACGACTGCACGAATTGGGGTTAGTAATAAAGGAACCTGGGCGCAAAAGCCATTACGCTACTTTGTAAAGGGAAATCCGTTTGTTTCCAAAACATTAAAACGAGATATTGATTTGAAAAACTATGGTTGGCAAGAGAAATAAAAAAGTTCCCCTTCGATTAAATTCGAAGAGGAACTTTTTTATTATTGTTAATTTTATAAGAAGTCTTTATCTGCTTCTGGATCTTGAGAAGTAAGAATTTTAGGACCATCGTTAGTAATTGCTAACGTATGTTCATATTGTGCTGAAAGTGAACCATCAGCAGTAACGTAGTAAGTCCAATCATCTTTTTTGTCGTAACGATCTTTAATTTCCCAGGTTCCAAGGGTTACCATTGGTTCAATGGTAATTGTCATGCCGGGACGAAGACGAAGTCCCTTACCAGCTTCACCATAAGCAGGAACGGCAGGTTCTTCGTGGATAGAAGGTTGGATTCCGTGACCAATTAGTTCACGAACATCACCCATGTGGTTTTCGTCTTCCACATATTTTTGAATGGCAGCACCAATGTCACCTAAACGGTTACCAGCTTGGGCTTGTTCAATTCCCTTGTAAAGGGCAGTCTTAGTAACTTCCATTAGTTTTTTAGCTTCGGGGGAAATTTCACCGACAGCGTAGGTCCAACAAGAATCACTTTCAAAGCCATCCTTGTTAACACACATATCAACCTTAACTAGGTCACCCTTTTTTAACTTAAGTCCCTTACGGGGAATTCCATGAGCAACTTCGTCATTAATTGAAACACAGGTGGCAAATTTATAACCATCGAAACCTTTTTCTGAGGCAACTGCATTGTGATCAGTAATATATTTGTCCGCAAATTCTTCAATTTCCCAAGTATCTAAGCCGGGTTTAATTAACTTTTGGAGACCTTTATGAACTCCAGCTAATACGGCACCGGATTCAGCCATTAATTTAATTTCGCGATCTGATTTTAAAGTAATCAAGTAAGTTTCTCCTTTATTTCCCTATTTATTTATAAGTCTAATATATCACTATTTAAAGGTAATTTAAAAACAAACTAATGCTTGATTAATTAAAACTGATCGTTGTAGACAATGGCAAAGCCACCGGGGCCGGCGTGAGGCATTAGGGAAGGGCTCACGTAGTTTACAGTGGTATGAATATCTGGGCGAGCTTCGTGGAGTGCGTCAGCAATTGCTAACGAAGTGGTATTGTCATCAACAAAGGGTAAACCCACATCTTTAATGTTGGGGTTTGCGATAATTTCAGCCACGACCCGATCCTTAATCTTATTGAGTTGTTTATTTCCACGACATTTGTATTTGAAATCTAATTCGTTATTTTCAAAGGTAATGACGGGTTTTAGGCGAATAATTGATGAAATAAAGCCGGTTGCCTTACTAGCGCGACCACCTTTAACCAAATAATCTAAATTATTAATGAAAAGATAGAGGTGGGTGTGCTTTTCTAATTTATGTAGGTCCTTTAAAATTACTGGGAAATCGGTTCCTTGTTGGGCTAATTGGGCAGCTCTAATAAGTAGGTAGTCCATGCCACGAATAGCAGATTTACTATCGATAACGGCGATTTCATTCTTAAATTGTTCGGCAGCCACTTCAGCAGTGCTACTAGTTCCACTTAACTTGGAACCAATGTGAATTGAAATTATTTGTGCTTTTGGATCTTTATCAATAATTTGTTGGAAGGTATTTACGAAGTCACCCATAGTTGGTTGACTAGTAGTGGGAAACTCTTTTTCGGTTGCTAAAATTCGGGAAAATTCTTCGGAATCAATATCAATTTGATCCTTGTAGGTTTTGCCCTCAAACATAACTTGTAAGGGAACCACGTGAATGTGATACTGTTTAATCTCGGATGCAGTAAGTTGTGCTGTCGAATCGGTTACAATGTGGATCATAAAAAAATCTCTCCTCGTTATTTAGACATAGATAGCTTAATTATAGAAATTTATGGGGGATAAATTAATAAATATTTGGAAAAAGTGGTGGGAAAGCTGGTGTAGCAAGCATACCTAGTGTTACAAATTTAAGTAAGTGTAATAAAAATACTTGCTACTTAGCGGAGATTACCATAAGATGGGATTTAACGTCATACTAGTTGGATTGAGAAAAGAGCACATACAGAGTTCCTTAGAATACATATAATGAGTTCTCAATTCATGGTGAACAATTAGATAAAGATTGTGTAACTATGGTATGATATGAAATGACGTAATTATTAAATTTTCGATAAATTAACAAAAAAAGGTGAACAATTAGTGAGTAAAATATTTAATAAAAGAGATTTTTTTGTCCTAGTAGTTGGTATTTTAGCTTCTGTTATTGGTTTTATCTATATTCAATTTGGGGTTGGTGATGAACAAACGCCGGTTCGAGTTCAACAACCAATCATCTTTGTGTCTGATCAAAATAAAACCTCTAGTGCCGCTCGCCACCTGGTAACGACTACAAGTCGTTCTGGTGGTTCAGTTGCTATGCACGTTGATATTTTTGATGATGGCAAGATTGAATACTTAGCTAATAAGAACGTAAAACAAGCTAAACAACCAATCATTGAAATTAGTTTTAGTGATCGGAATAACACTACGAAGGAACAAGCAGCTCAACTTAAAAAGGTCTTAAATCATTTAAATCATAAGTATCATTACGAGTCATATGACGCCATCGGATTTGGATCTGGGGCCTTAGCTGTCTACTACAACGCAATTAATTATGGAACTAAGGAAAATAAAATGGGGCTTGATTACTTCATTTCAATTGCAGGTCCATACAAGGGTGTAATTCCAGAACCAGTTCGAGAACGTCCAGTTACCCAAGAACCGGGTAAAGATGATCATCGGACTAATCCGGAAAATGGTGTTAATCATCAAATGAAAAACAACGTGGCGGCAAATGGTCGCACTAACGGACCTAATTTACAAAACGTGAATGACCGTTTTCCAAGTTTTGAAGAATTACAAAAAAAGTCTAAAAACTTAGATGACAATACCCAGATTTTAAACATCTATGGAGTTCTTAGTGATAAGGATCGTTCTGATGGTCGTGTTTCTGAAGATTCAGCCACCGCAATCAAAAAATTAGTGAAGGCGGATAGTTATCAATCACTTCGCTTGACCGGACCTTATGCGCTTCATACCAACATTTTAGATAATCAAATTGCAGAACGTTTAGTAAATCGCTTCTTGTTCAATGACTAAAAAAAGCCATCCACATTGTGGATGGCTTTTTTGATTACCAAATTTTAACTCGTTTACTTGGTTCAAGATACATGTGATCTTTTTCAGTAACGTTAAAAGTGGTATAGAAATCGTCAAGGTTCTTAACTTGTTCGGATGCTCGTAATGGTGCCGGAGCATGAACGTCAATTGATAGGAGTAGTTGTTGGTATTCGGGAGTGGCTTTCATTCGCCAGATTCGTGACCAATTAATAAAGAAGGCTTCTAAGTCAGCATCAGCTTCTTGTTTGGCAGCAGCTTCAGCACAGCTTAAACCACCCGCATCGGCAATGTTTTCTGAAACGGTTAATTTACCGTTAACTTTACTTCCAGCAAATGGAATGTCATTGAATTGATCAATCATTTGTTGAGCAAACTTAGTAAACTGTTCGTGGTCTTCTTTAGTCCACCAGTTATTTAGACTACCGGTTTCATCAAACAATGAACCGTTATTATCAAAGGCATGAGAAATTTCATGGGCAATCACCGCACCGATTCCCCCAAAGTTTTCACTGGAACTTTGATCTAGGCTATAAAATGGAGCTTGTAAAATAGCGGCCGGGAAAACGATGATATTCATAAATGGGTGATAGTAGGCGTTAACCATGGCAGCACTCATTTCCCATTTGGTTTTATCAACGGGTTGATCCCACTTGGCAAAAGAATCGGCAGTGGCAATCTTATTAAAACGAGTGATGTTTTCTAATAGTGATTCTTGTTGATCAACCTTAAACTTAGTGTAGAGTGGATCGATTTGATCAGGATAACCCACGTTAATTCCGAGGGTGCTTAACTTTTTAACGGCCATTTTTTTAGTTTCAGGACTTAACCAGTCGTTGTTTTCTAAACGATCTTGGTAAACCTTGATCATTTTTTCTACCATTTGGTGAACGTCAGCTTTGGCTTTTTCACCGAAGTATTTCCGACCATAGTAGTCACCAATAACTTGATCAAATGTACCGGATGCTAGGTAATAAGCAGCCTTCTTTTGGTTGGTGGCTTCTTTTTTACCTGATAGGGCACGGCTATAAGTTCCGCCCACTTGTCTGAATTCTTCACTTAGAAGGGAGCTGTAGCCTTTTACTACCTTGACTAACATCCAGGCCTTGATAAGGTCAAAGTTTTCATCTGTTAGTAATTCATTAAGATGTTTAAAGTAATTAGGTTCAGTCACAATGATTTTTTCGGGTTCTGCGTTAACCAAATCAGAAATGGCTTTTTGCAAGTCTAACTGAGTAGTTGAGCTAGCAACTTCAGTTAAACTTTGTGGATTGTACATTTTACTGTAATCAGCAGATTCTTCTGCTGATTTTACGAAGGGGGCAACGAGGGCATCAAATTGTTTAGCTTGATCCACTAACTTTTTGGCATCTGCTTCAGAATAACCCACCATAGTTAGTAACTTTTCGTTCATGGAAGTAAAGATGGGCATTAGTTGTTGGTAAGCAGGATTGTCTTTTTCATAGTAGGTTTTATCTGGTAAGAAAAGGGCGGGACTACCAGCAAATAAAGCATTTTTTTCGGCGTGCTTCATATCGGGATCAATGCCAAAATCGAACGGAACTGGTAAACCAGCTAACATCCAGTCTGATAATTGGTTGTTTAAGTCAGAGTAATCTTTTAAATTCTTAATTTTATCAATTATAGGTTTTAAAGGAGTGGCACCATCGTGTTCTCGTTTTTCAAAGTCATTGGTCATTTGAAAAAGTTTGACGTATTCGGCCAATTCGTTTTTAGCAGGAATGTTTCCAGCCACTAATTCGTCAGAATCGTGCATTAATGTTTTATCAATATCGTCAACTAAATCCATGAAACCACCCACAGTTGAATGGTCAGCAGGAATCGTTGCGTGTTCAATCCATTCACCGTTTACGGCTGCATAGATATCATCTTTGATTTGTGCTTGGTTGATAGGGAATTCATCTTTAGGCATATTTTTATAATCCTTTCAAAATTGAGTTGATACTATACTAACAAAAAACACCACAAAAGTGTCTTTTGTAGTGCTAACTAATTGAAAATGTTTTAAATTAGTAGTTTTATTTTAGTCTTTAGAAGAACTGTCCAAACACAACCCCAACAAAGTAGTGAATAAACATGGTTAGAATACCAACAATGATATTTCTAATGATGGCAATCTTAACCATTCCGTTACCTAAAAGGGCACTAAAGTAACCAGTTAAACCAACCGCAATGACAACTGCAATAATGGTTCCCGTCCATTTTAGTGGAGCGGGAAGTAAGGTCATGGCAAGAAGCGGAAGAATTCCTCCTAAGCCAGCGGAGATTAATGATGAAAAAGCAGCGGACCAGGGACTCATATATTTTCCGATTTGCAAATCATATTTAACGGAAACCATGGTTTGAAGGGGATGTTTTTTGAGAAGGTCTTCGGCAATCTCATTGGCAGTGGCTTCAGAGATTCCCCGACTCATATAGTAGTCAACCACGTCTTGCTTTTCACTCATTGGATGGTCTTTTAAAAGTTGAGCTTCTTCTTTAACGGCCGATTCTTCTGTATCTCGTTGTGAACTAACGGAGGCATACTCACCACCCGCCATTGAAAAGGCACAGGCAAGTAGGTCAGATAAACCGGCAATGAAAATGGTGTAGATATTTGAAGTAGCCACTCCTACTGAGAATAGCACTCCAACTACCGTTAGGATTCCGTCATTGGAACCTAATACACCGGCCCGTAAATTATTAAGTTTTTCATCCATAGTTAACTTTTCGCGTTTTTTATTTTTCATGATGATTGTCCTCCTATGCTAAGAATCCGACTAAGACACCGATTGAATAAGTAACTGCCATAGTAATTACTCCAGAAATCACGTTTCGAAGGACGGAGTGAACTCGATCTGCCTTACTTAGCACGGCAGCTAGGTAACCGGTGATTGCTAGTGCAATAATCACGGCAATGAAAGTGGTGATAATGTGGAGATTTTGGGGTCCCACAAAGATGGAAATCAAGGGGAGCAAAGAACCTAAGGGGAAGGAAATCATTGAGGCAATGGCTGCTGCATAGGGACTAGTAAATTTACTAGGATCAAAGGAATAACGTTCTCTGACCGTGGTGGTTAAGGCATCGGAATTCATCATTTCTGTAGTGGCTTTGTGAGCCAGTTCTGGTTTGATTCCGGTTTTTATGTACTTGTTTTTTACAAATTCAAATTCAGCTTGGTAATCATTTTTTAAAGCTGTTTTTTGATTATCAATTGCTTGACGTTCTGAATCTTTTTGACTATTAACCGATACATATTCACCCATGGTCATAGAAACGGTTCCGGCTAGCATTCCAGCTAAACCAGAAACTAAGATGGCCCAGTTACTTGTAGAGGCTCCGGCAACCCCTAAAACAATTCCGGCAATTGATAGAATTCCATCATTTGCACCCATGACACTAGCCCGAAGGACATTAATTTTTTGCGCAAGAGAAAACTTCTTCTTTTTTGACATTAAAAAATACTCCTTAATTAGAATTATTATAATCTAGTTGATAATTCTATTTTATACCAAAATTTTAATTAAGTAAACGTTTATTTAATTTTAGTTATAAAAAAAGAGGTAGTCGGCTGACTATCTCTGAAAATACATGTTATTTTTTTTAGATTTACGTGGATATTTAACGATATCTAACTGGTTGTTGTTCATTTGCGCTAGATAAATATTTTCCAAACTAATTTGGCGTTCGTCGAGCATTTTTAAAATATCTGCTTCAGTTAGCTTTTCACGCTTAATTGCTAGTTCGTTAATTTGTCCATCAGAGATGATGGGGTATCGAATAGCTTCGTCATCAAACGTGGTGATGGTTAACTGACCATTTTGTTCTAGCGTGGCATTTTTAACTTCTTTGAAACTATTAATTCCGTTAATTCGTAGTTTAAAAGCTAGTTCGCTGGCAGTCATTCCGTTTTTAAGGGCTCTACTGACATTGACCATTCCGTTAGAAATTAATACCTGGGGACTTCCGTTGATCAGTCGGTTCAAGATATTATTTTGCGACGTTAGGAACTTGATTGCAAAAACAATTACCGACCAAATTAACATGATGATGATAAATTGAAGATTGGTAATCTGGGAATTATAGATGGTACCACCAATAATTCCCCCTAAAATGTAGTTTTGAAGTTGATCAACTGCATTTGATGGTGCCAAGTTTCCCTTACCAGAAAGGTTAATTTGTAAGACGACGGTAATTAGCCCCACAATAAACTTCAATGCAACATCCCAATAGTCCATCGCGCTGCTAGAAAATCCAGATTGACCAATTGAAAAGTCGTCTTTATTAACTAGTTGCGGCTTGTTAACTAACTTGGTTTCTTGCAAGTTATAGCTAGTCAAATCACTATTGAAATTAACCGTGTAATATTTTTGGTTAATTTTAATGGTCATTCCATCGTTCAAGGTATTGCTGTTGGCATAGACCTTAGTTGGTGAAACGTGCTTTTCTTTGGCGATATTTCTTAGTAATTGGACGGTTTGTCCGGTCTTGCTATCTGAATTTTGCTGATCAATCAAGCGACTAGTTTGAACTCCAATAATCAGTGCTCCAATTAAGGAAACTAGAATAAAGAGGGTTCGAAAACGGGGGTTACTTCGGTTACGATAGTAAAAAATCCCGGTGGAAATTAAAATTAATGCAATAAAAGCAGTTAATAATGAGTATATGTAGGTCGTGAAGCTAAATGTATGTTCGATAAATTGTAAAGAATAAAGTTTCATATAGAACTGACTCCAAATCTAATGTGATACTTTAAGTATAAATCTTATAATCAAATAAAAAAACAACTGCACAGAAAAAATGAAGTTGTTTTTCATTGCTTACTTGTTTTTAGCAAGCTTTACCTGACATTCTTTACAGATACCGTGGATTGAAATGCTAGAAACAGTTGGTTTGAATCCGACTTCTCTGGTTTCATCTTTTAGTTCTTGTTCAATTTCTGTAAAACGTGGGTTTTCAATGTCGATAATCTTATTGCAATTATCACAAGTAGCGTGAAGATGTGGGTGATCATAAAAATCATAACGGTAACCACCATCGATACTTGGTAATTCAATAATTAAATTTAGTTTTTTGAATAATCTAAGGTTGTTGTAAACGGTTGCCATACTTAGATTTGGAAAAGTCTTGTCTAAAACGTTAAAAATGGTTTCCACAGTGGGATGATTGTCATTTTCAATTAGGTATTTAAGAATAATTTGTCTTTGGGGCGTAATTCGAACTCCGTTATTCTTTAGACGATCCATTGCTTGTTCATATTGTTTGTTGTCCATAGTTTTTTCCTCTTTTCTTATCTTACATAGTGCCATTCAGCGAAAACGAATTAAAAAGGGGGAATTTCACTAAACTTTTACCAAAATTCTTTAATTTTGTTTTTTAATTCATTTAGGTTGTGCACCACAGTGTTAGTGTACCACGTTTTTGGAAAGAAAACATTATAGTTTTTATTAAGAAATCGGTTATCCATTAATAAAATAATTCCTTTGTCGTTATTTCCACGAATTAGACGACCAGCTGCCTGAAAAACATTGTTCAGACCGGGAAGTTGGTAGGCATATTGAAAGCCATGTCCATTTTGTTTATCAAAATAATCACGAATTAGGTTAGTTTCCTGATTAAGTCCGGGGAGACCGACCCCAATAATGCCCACTCCAATTAATTTATCGCCGACCAGATCAATTCCTTCAGAAAAAATTCCACCTAAAAGAGCAAATCCGACAATGGGATGTTCTTGAGGATCATTAAATTTAGCAAGAAAGTTTTGCCGTTCTTCATCATTCATCTGATTGGTTTGGGTAACTATTTCAATTTCTGGATAAGCGTTATGAAAGGCAGTTACCACCATCTCTAAATATTGATAGGACGGGGCAAAGATCAGGTAGTTACCATCTTTTTGTTCAATTAAAGTTTTAATTGACTGCACAATCTTAACAAGGCTGGCCTGGCGTTGTTGGTAACGAGTATCAACGTAGGAAGTAATTAACAACTTTTGGTTTTTAGCCGGAAACGGCGATGCGGTTTGATACTTTAGACTGTCGGGTTCATCGCCTAAAACGTTTTGATAGTAATCCATTGGAGAAAGGGTGGCAGAGAAAAGAACCGCGCCACCACCAAGTTTAAGGCTATCGGCTAAAAAGGGACTAGGATCGATGCAGAATAGGCGCACGGTAATTCCCCGTTCTGTTAGAAGGGTTCTGAGCTTATAGTTAGGTCCAAAGAATTCGTTGATTTTTTGGTAGCCAATACATTCAAAAAAGTAGTCCAAGACCTGATCGGTTTCTGTTGACGGTTTTTCCTTGGCCAGCCATTTTCTGAGCACCTTAATCAAGTTATTAACTAACTTAGTGAGCTTTTCGTTTTCTTCACTTTCGGTGAGGGAAGTTTGCTTGTTAGTCTTCATCTCTTTGGCAAGTTTATTAAAGTAGCGGTTTAAACTTTTTAGTTTGGTGAGGACCGGTTTGTTTTTCTCGGGCTTTGCTTGTAATAACTTGATTAAGGGACGGATGGGAGCGGAATTAATTTCAGTGGAATACATCTCACGTGAACGATTAACCAGGTTATGAGCTTCATCAATTAAAAAGAAGTTATCCGAATTTTCCACCTCAAAAAAACGAGTTAGATGAACTCGTGGATCAAACAGATAGTTATAGTCACCAATGATGACATCACAAAAAAGGCTCGCATCCAGAGAAAATTCAAACGGATCGACGGAATACTTTTTGGCATAATCTTCAATCACGCTGCGAGTAATTTGGTTTTCATGAGTCAGTAAATCCTTTAGTGCGGGCTTTAGCCGGTCATAGTATCCAATCATGTATGGATTATCTTCAGGACGAACATCCTCTTCTTCTTTGAAGCGAATTTTATCCTTGGCGGTTAGGGTAATGCTGTGAAGGACTAGCCCCTTTTCACTGAGCAGTTGGAGTGCTTCTTCGGCCACTCGTCGAGTACTTTGTTTAGCGGTTAGATAAAAAATCCGACTGGTAAGTTCCAGTCCCATGGCTTTAATTGCTGGAAAAAGGGTGGAGATTGTTTTTCCAGTTCCCGTAGGCGCCTCCACAAAGAGATGTTTTTGATACATTACTGATTTGTAGACGATTTTAGCTAGTTCACGTTGGCCCTTCCGATAAGCTGGAAACGGAAAAGGGAGTCGTTGAGCAGTGAGAATCCGCTCTTTAGTGAACGCTTCTTGCATTTCTAACCATTCTTGATATTCATCAACTAACTGGTTAAAAAAGGTGGTTGCTTCCGTTTTCGTAATGGAAGAACTGGTTTTAGTGATAATCTCTTCTGGAGTTTGAACATAGACGAGGTCTAGATCAACGCGTTCTAGTTCAGGATGCTCATTCATCAAGAGGTAGGCATAAACTTTTACCTGACCCCAGTAGAGTTGCAAACGATTCTTAGAAAGGTCAGGGAACTCTGTGTCAGATGTTTTAATTTCTTCAATAGTGGCATGGTTATTTTTTAAAATTACGCCGTCCGCACGACCGTGGACTTGAAATTCATGGTTATTTTTTTGGATGGTTTTTTCTAAATAGTATTCGGATTGGTAATCTTTTCCGTGCTGCTTTTGAATTTTATGATGAATTCTAGTACCGGCCTGGGCGGTGTTAGTGCTATTTGAGTTGGTGTTTAAATCACCACTTCGTAAGATAAAGCTCACTAGGTCGCGGACTCCAATTTGATTCATAATTAACCTCCTTTCCTTAAAAATAAAAAAAGTAACTTTAACAAGTTACTTTATGATTTTGCCCAAGTATTAAATTCATTAAGATGTTTGCCCAGGTATTGCATGGCTTCTTTTGTAATTTGATTTGCTTCTTCGTCAGCTGCTTTAGGATCTTCATGATAGAAGTCCACGACGAAACCGTGGGCTAAAGCATAATAACGTTCCTTGCGTCCGTAACCGGAATCGTTGAAAAGGCTATCTAATCCAGTTATGTCATTTTTACCAGCATCGTAAACCTTTTGGGCAAGGTCTGAAGAATCTCCAAAAAGTGATTTGGCGTATGTAATTAAAAAGTCATTCATATCAATGATGATTTTCATTCTTTCTTCGTGTTCGATTTTACGTTTACTCATAATTATCACCTCTATGTTCATTTTAGTATAGTTAATGTTGCTTTAAAAGGAAAGCTCTCATTAAAGAATTAGTGGCGACTACTACGCAAGTTGGATTGATTTTTTAACTTGATGGCGTGGCGCTTATACTTTAAAACATCGGCATCGGCTACATAGTTAAAGTGCTTCATTTTCCCGGGATAAGGGCGGTTTGCTAAGCGAATTTTTAACCAATCCTCCATCACTTTTACCATCTGATTGGCTAACTGGATTCGAGTCGGATTATTTTCTTCTTTAATCAAGGGAATCAGGTTAGTTTTGAGTTGGTTAACTAGCTTTAAATGGTAGCTAACTAATTCGTTGTTCAAGGGGGCTTTACAGTATTGATTGAATAGTTCTTGAATCTTGCGCATCGCTGCCTTGGTACTAGGTGGTTGATAAAAACGTTCTTGTTTATTCATGCTGACTCTCCTTTCCCTCATTATAAAAGATGTGTAATAGAAAAGAAAATAATTATCAAGGGTATCGAAAACTCGAATATGGTAACATTAGGAGTACAAGTTTTAAAACGATTAGGGGTGTTTGATTTTGAAAAATATTTTAGCAATTCACACGGGTGGAACCATTTCAATGTCACAAAATGAACAGGGTGGCGTGGTTCAAAATGACGATAACCCAATTGATAATAATGATGTATTAGGATTATCTGATGTAAACATAATTAATGAAGATTTATTCAATTTACCATCACCACAGATGAATTCCAAAACCATGCTTCAAATTACCAAACGAATCCAAAAGGCAATTGCAGATGGAATTGATGGAGTAGTGGTTACCCACGGAACGGATACGTTAGAAGAAACGGCTTACTTCCTAGACTTAACGTTACCTAACACAGTTCCCGTGGTTGTGACCGGGGCCATGCGTTCTTCAAACGAAATTGGGGCGGATGGGGTCTTTAATTTTAAATCAGCAATCCAAGTAGCCGCTGACGACCAGGCCAAAAGTAAGGGAGTTTTGGTTGTCTTTAATACCGGAATTTATGCAGCACGGTTTGTTACCAAAACTCATACTACCAGTGTGGATACGTTTAAAGATCCCATTTACGGCACGTTGGGAACCATTGATCATGATAAGGTGATTTTTGCCCAACAACTAATTGGTAGTGAATATACCGAAGTTAAAGAAGTCGTTGATAATGTCTACTTGTTAAAAGCTTACGCCGGAATGAGTGGAACGATTTTTGATGGAATCAATAACGATCAAACCAAGGGAGTTTTGATTGAAGCGCTCGGAGCAGGTAATTTACCCAAAGAAACTTTACCAGCCGTGCAACGTCTAATTGATCGTGGAATTCCCGTTGTGTTAGTATCTCGTTGTTTTAGTGGATCAGCCCAACCCATCTATGCTTATGCAGGTGGGGGAATCGAGTTAGAAGACATGGGAGTTATTTTCTGTACCCAGTTAAACGGACAAAAAGCACGAATTAAATTAATTGTTGGACTTAGTTGTGGAAAAAAAGGAAAGGACTTATGCGACTACATGGCAAACGCCCTTTCTTAGTTAAATCAGGAGAAATCATTGGACGAAATTATTAAAAAATTACGATATGCAATGGAAAATCAAGCGTTGGTGAACGTGATTCAAGTTGATTCTTCCATCTTTTATACCGGGGCGGTAATTTCAATTGACCGAGTAGGGACAATTTTGAGTACCTATACGGATGATGGATTAACTAACGGCTACGTTTATTTGAAATATTTAGATATTTTTGACGTGGATTTTTACAGTGACGATTTGAGTAAAATGGAAACGCAAATGAAGTTGGTTAAGAGTTTAGACCTGCTTTCTACTGAACAACCAGAGATTAAGTTAAATAAAAAAGTGGATTTGTTAACACAAGTGTTAGGTTCTGCGTTTGTTTACCAACAACCGTTATTGATAATTCAAACGGATAATTCAATGATTGAGGGATTTGTGAGTGCCATTGGGAAACACCAAGTAGAAATGATGGTGTTTGATAAGTTTAATAGTGGAAACGTTAAACGCCAAACCATTGGCAAATCGCAGATTCAATTGGTGGAATTTAAGGGACGGGAACTTAATTTGTTAGCCAATTCTAAAAAGTTGTTGTTAACTAATCATGTTCAGACCGAAACCATCCAGGGCTCATTAGCAATCTTTGCAACCCTCCATCGCTCGTTTGAACTAGGCCGTCGCGTAATTATGATTCCAAAGATTAACCCAGAGTTATTCTTCATTGGTCAGGTAAAGGCGGTCAATGCGGATGCAGTGATTTTTGCGGTAGTCGATATGAACGGGCAGTTTGGTGGTTATGAATTAATTCGATTAGAAGAAATTGATCGAATTGAAACCAAGAGTGATTACTTACGGTTAATTAATCATTTCGTATCTTTAAACATGGCGCAGGTAACCTACTTACAGCCAGTTTTAAATGATGATCGGAGTTTTGATGCCACCGTCGATTTATTCGTTGCCATCACCGAACAGGCCATTAATTTTAAACAATTCTTGCGAATTAAGACGAATGACGGGGAAAGCTACTTTGGGGTTCCGTTTAAACTGGAAAAAGGCAAACTGTCAGTGCGTTACTTAGACAAAGATAAGCCCACTGAACCTCAATTAAAAGAGTTAAATTTAGCCAACATTGATGAATTAGCATTTGGTTATTTAGATACATTTTTAGAGAAAAAGAGAATTATGGATTTGAAGTAGCTGAAGTAATTCAGCTACTTTTATTTAAACTAAGGAGATGGATAAGATGGATATTGGTCAATTGAGTAATCAAATAATCTTGATGTTTATATTAATGGGCGTTGGAGTAGTAATTAATAAACTAAACTTTATGTCAGAAGCAACTTCTAACGACTTAACCAATATTTTGTTATACATTGTGTCACCTTGTTTAATCATCCAGTCATTTGAACAACCTTATTCTGCGACTAGACTAAAGCAGTTTGCGTTGGTACTAGTGGGAGTCAGCGTATTGTATCTGGTTTGTATTGTGATTTCTCATTTTACTTTTTCACGAGTGAAAAACGGTGAGTTACGTCGAATGGCCACCTTTGGAAGTATCTTTTCAAATGCCGGCTTTATGGGAATTCCACTAGCCAGTACCTTGTTTGGAAATGATGGGGTATTCTTTGCGGTTGCGACCCTAGCTGCCTATAACATCTTTAACTGGACGTATGGGATTTCTATTTACCAAAAGAAGAATGGATCTCCACGCACCACCTTTAAACAGCAGGCGATGAAAGCCTTGGTAAATCCCAATATCATTGCAATTTTAATTGGTCTTTTAATTTTTGTAATGTCAATTAAATTACCGGGAGTGATTGCGAAACCAGCAACTTACATTAGTTCCTTAAATACGCCCCTTTCAATGCTAGTGATTGGAAATAGTTTAGCGAAGTCTAGGTTTAAACGCAGTGATTTTTCTACCGCTATGGTGGTGGGAATCGGACTACGAAACTTAGTTTTCCCTTTGTTGGCCTTTGGCTTACTAAAACTAATGACGATTTCTGATGTTAGCTTGTTAACTTCGGTTTTGATGGCGGCTTGTCCCACGGCTGGATTGGTAGTGTTGTTTGCGTTGCAGGCGGATGATAACCCCAAATATGGGATTGCGATGATGACTATTTCGACGGTATTGTCCTTGGTAACCATCCCATTAGTATTTTTCATCATTTCATTAGTATAAAAATAACCCCCGTAAGTTTAATTATCAAAAACTTACGGGGGTTATTTAAAAATTTAAGTGTAACTATGGAGGAAAACGGATGCGTTTATGGCATGAACAACTGATTGATAAGTTACCACGACAACAATTATTAGGACAACACCGTGAATTAGCGGCGTTGCGAGGAAATGGTTGGGGGAAAAAACACGCTACGGTGGACTATGTTTTTCAATATTCTCCATATAAGTTATTTCAATTTCATCAACTAGTGATGAAGGAAATGCAGAGTCGCGGATATAAGCCGGATAGCAAGTGGCAGGATCCGTGCTACCGAGGCAAAACGGTTCCTGCGTATGAACAGCTGACTCCGGTTGCCCTAACTAAGCCAATTTATCCAGAACACAACGCTGAGTATTTAAAGGAGTGTTTGGATAATTTGGCAGGTAAGGGAATTGAAATCAAATTATAAGTCTAAAATGAAGAATTTATCCATGGTCGAATGTTGCGCCGCTTTTAACGGACGAGCTATTTCTTGAAAGCCATATTTTTCATAAACATGGATGGCAGGTGCTAAATTATGATGAGTTTCTAAATATAATTTTTTAAAGCCAGCCTGCTTGGCAAAATCACGAGCCTTATCTAATAATTGATAACTCAATCCCTGGCCGCGTGCAGCTGGACTAAGGTAGAGTTTTTGTAATTCGGCAACGTGATTTTCTAAATCATATTCCGCAATCCCAGCACCACCGTAAACGTGGTTAGCTTCATCAACAGCGACAAAATATTGTCGGTTAGGCTTAGCATCATAAAACTCATTTAAATAATCGAGTTCCGGATCAAAATAGGCGGTCCCCGCAATATCTAAATTATATGATTTTAATGCATCTTGAATAATTTTCTTTAAGGCTAAATTATCATTAGAGTTAATGGGTCTTAATTTTGTCATAGAAATCTCCTAATTTTTTTGCTGATTATAACATCAATTACTAGGTGATTTATATTAAAAAGAATCGAGAAACGTTGTTTTTAGTTATATATAATATTGTTAAAACTAATTAGTCAGTTTGTTTATAGAATTTGAGATAGATAAATTGAACAATCATTTTGATAACAAAGAAGCCAACGGCAAAAATAAATGCCTTTTCTACGTTTTTGGAAGTAAATAAAAAGTACTCAATTAGGAAAAAGATGGCTGCTTCGCATAAACTGGTTAAAATAGCTGCTTTCATAGGATCTCCTTTATTAACGTCAAGATTAGATATTTTCTAGTATAACAAAATGAATTGTTAAATATAAAGGATTAGAGAGCTTGAAAAAATTAATGAAAGGAACTTTAAAATGAATAATTTGTTAGTGATAGTTCGGGGGAATTCAGCAAGTGGTAAAACAACATTAACGAATAAAATACAAAAAGAAATTGGATATGAAAAATGTTTATTGTTAAATCAAGATATTATCCGAAGAAAAATTTTGCATGCGGATGACAATAAAAATAATCCTTCAGTTAAAATGATTGAAAATTTAATTAATTACGGACTTGAAAATTATTCTGTGACAGTTGTAGAAGGTATTTTACGCAGAGACGTTTATGGAAATATGCTGACAAATTTAATTGAGAAAAATAATGCTAATACATTAATATATTATTTGGATATTCCTTTTGAGAAGACACTTAATTATGATCAAATGAAAGAGGTATCATTTGGGTCACAAAGATTAAAACTGTGGTGGCGTGAAAAAGACTATCTAACCAATGACGATATTATTTTAAATGGTTTAGAAAATACTTCTTTTTTTAATATAATTTTGAGAGACATTAACGAAAGAATATAAAATATAAAGGAGCCGCTTAGATATGAAGCGACTCCTTTTATTATTTAGCGTTAGTGCTGATTTCTTTTTTAGTTTGGCGATACTCGTGTTTATAGTAGGCTAGCAATAAAATCAATTGACCAACCAGGAAGAATCCAACTAGAATAAGTGAATCGTGTGATAAATTGGTACTGTTCAAACTAATTAGTTTCTTAAATCCGTCAATGCTATAAGTCATTGGTAAAAAGGCATTGATGGTTTTAAAAAGATGGCCGGATAATTGAATGGCATACGTTCCACCAGACGATGAAGTTTGGAGCATGGTTAGTAGTAATACAATCAAAGCCCCTAATCCGGGAATAAGTTTATTTAGCGCGACGATGATACTGATGAATGTTGCAGAAACTAGTATGAAGAATGGAATAATTAAGATTGGTTGATCAATCTGAATCTTAATAAAGTAGTGGTTAGCGCCTAATAACAAGGCAACTTGGACAATCGATATTATAAATGGGATTAGAAATTCGATAATCCAATATTTTTTCAACGAAACTTTCTTTTTGCTGATAGCTTGTAAGATAAATTGGCTAATCACGATACAACCAACGAAAGAGGTTAGTGAGAAAAAGTATGGTGCCAATGAGGTTCCGTTATTTTTAACCGGATGTTTTTCGACGTTTTTCAAAGCAAGAATATTGGCGTTATTTAGTTTGGGCGAGTTAGTTGTAGGTAGAATGGGGATTTTTTGACCTAATTCTAAATTAGCCTTTGCGACAAATTGAGTCATGGTATTTTTTAATATTTTTGTTGTCGTATAACCCAGCCCTTCAGATGTTACCATGGTAATGGTAGGGTGTTTGTGTTGGACTGGAAATTGGTGCAAGTCATTATTAAATTCATTGTCGAATTTTAAAATGGCATAAACATTACCGTTTTCTAAGTCTTTTTCGGCCTTGGTATTGGTCTCGTGTTTTAGATCAAATAGTTTATTAGTTTCAATCGATTTGAGCACAGAATTATTTTCACTAGCAACGACTGCTACAGGTAAATGTGAAACTTTACCATAAGGATCCATCAGTGCCCCTAAAAATAAGCTAGAATAAATAACGGGTACAATAGATATGCATAATATAGCAAAAATAAGTTTAAACGAAATTTTTTTCATAATATGATACTCCCTCAGTTTTTATATAATTTATCTAACATCCAGATACAATATATATCCAGGGATAAATAATGTCAACAGAAAGAGTGAAAAAAGATGAAATATAGTAAATCATTTTTGGAATCAATTGCCATCACCATTATGTTAGCCGAATTGCCGGCCGATAAATATTTGAAATCAAAAGAAATTAGTCAGGCCATGGGAGTGTCGCATTCTTATTTAAAAAAGATTGCGAATAAATTAAACAGAGCCGAGATTATTAAATCTTCTGCTTCCAAAAATGGGGGATATACTATCAATAAAGATATTAACGAGATTAATCTTTACGATATTTTTGTGGCAGTTGAAGGTGAACAATCGTTTACGGATGCCTATCCAGGTGATGAAATCCAAGATATGTTTATTTCCAAAACGAATATAGAAAAAGGAATTAATGTTACCAATGAAGTCCTATTAGAGGCAGAAAATTCCCTTAAAAACACTTTGAAACAGTGTCGTTTAACTAAAATCATTCCGCAAAATGACCAGGGCGAAGCTATGAAAATTGACTGGGCAAAGATTATTAAAGATAAATATGATGACTAGATTAAAACATCCACAAATTTAATTTGTGGATGTTTTTACTTAATGGATGTGATTTAAATTACTTTGAAAATTAACTATTAAAAAGTAAGCAAATTATGAGCATTTTAATTTAAATGTCGTATAATTGAGTTACAAAAAATATTTCATTTCAAATTGAGGAGAAGAAAAAAATGAACTTTAATGAATTACAAAAAAACCGTCGTTCTATTTATGCCTTAGGTGACAAATTAACCCAATCACCAGAAGAAATTGATGCTGTTATTAAAGAAGCAGTTAGAGAATCTCCTTCTGCCTTTAACTCACAATCAGTTAGAGCCGTTGTTTTAACTGGTGACTCACACAAGAAATTATGGGATATCACACTAGACAAACTCCATGAAGTTTCAAAGAGTGAAGAAGCTTTTGCTAAGACTAGTGAAAAAGTTAATGGCTCATTTAAAGCAGGATTTGGTACTGTATTGCTATACACTGATTCAGATGTTGTTAAAAACTTGGAAGATAGCTTCCCTAGCTATGCTAAAAACTTCTATGACTGGTCTGAACAAGCTCTTGGAATTGCAGATTACTCAATCTGGGTTGCACTAGCTGAAATGGGTATTGGAGCATCAAATCAACATTACAATCCACTAATTGATGATGATGTTAGAAAAGAATTTGATATTCCAGCAAGTTGGACATTAAGAGCCGAAATTCCATTTGGATCAATTGAAGCTCCTGCTGGAGAAAAAGATTACATCTCAGATGATGAACGTTTCAGATTCTTTAAATAAGCTAAAAAGAGTCGTTTGATGAAATAGGAAAGTGTCCCATAAAAGTTAGATGAATATCTAATTTTTATGAGACACTTTTTTTAATTATTATTTTGGGGATTAAAGCGTTCATTTGCTGGTAACCAGAACGTTTTGCAGTCCTTTTTCTGTTCGATTTTAAATTTGATGATTTCAGTAAAAAATTCATCGGGTAGACTGGCTGAGTAGGGAATCTGGATGGTTTTATGTAAACACTTAAAGTTTAATTGCTCTGCTTTAGTAATAAATAGTTTGGTTACTTCTTGGCCTTCCAAGCCAATGGAGTAGTGATTTTTGTAAGCGGAAAAGCCCACAATGTAGGAATTATTTTTAACCAACATGGGTGCATTGTATCTGATTTCTAATTGTAAATCAGGAAAATTATTGGTAACCCATTCTAGAGTTGCCGCGAACTTAATACGATTATTGGGATCTTTAATGGTGTCTAAGTATTCGGCCAGATTATTTATTTTCATGAAGTGGTACTCCTATTATTTATTTAAAGTGATAAAACGCTTTACCGTATATTAAAGCATACCTGGTGAAAATCATGTTGATAAATTAAATTGTTTGTTAGTGTATAATTGTTGATATAAGACACTAAAGAAAGAATAACTGAGAAAGTTAAAAGGAGAATCGTGAAAACTACAATCTTTCAAAGACTATCAATCTTTTTCAAGTATGCCCTAATGCTTCTTATGTTAGGTTTAGGGATTACTATTATCGGATATTTCGCTTTAAATATTTATGAACTGGTATTTGTTTTGATTAAATTCAATGGATATATAGAATTTACGGATATGACGAAAACCATCCTATCTTCATTTTTATGTTTTGAGTTTCTGATTATTATCAAAGAATACTTTGATGATAGCTCGGCGATTCAGTTTGAAAATTATCTATACATCGCTGTCACAGCGCTGGTTAGAACAATCTTGGTATATCATAGTGACTTTATGAAGACCTTAATCCTATCGATATCAATCTTTATTTTAATGATCGCAATTATTTTATATAAGAGATTTGCTGGTTCAAAGCGATAAAAAAAGAGCTTGTCTAAGCTCTTTTTATTTTGTATTAATTTTTTCGTTTGAGACAAACTAACCAAGTTATTTGACCAATCAATAAAATGATGAATAGTGCGTCTAAAACAAACCAGCTAGCTAATTTAGCGGACGGGGTTTGAATAGCTCCGGCACCATCAACGCTTCTTGAAAAAATTAGAGTTGATAGTAGGAGATAAATTATAGATTCGATTAATGATATGTTTTTCCAAATTTTCATGAATTCACTGACCTTTACAATTTTTGTTTAATTATGTTATAGAAATAATTATAATGTAAAGTAACGATTTATTTTAAAATCAATAGACAAGCATAAAAAAGGAGATTTAACTCAGATGTTAGAAACCATAATTAATTCAATAATAGTAGTTATTGCAACCGTTGCAATGATTTATTCTTTTAAACCTCCATATGATAAAGAAACCTTTTTAAAGTCTAATAATGAAAATTTTGTACTATTGTTTTTGGGAATTATTTTAACCATCTGTTTGGCAAAAGTGTTCATACTAATTTCATTAGTTGCAGGTATTAGTTTATTAATAAAATATAAGACTAAAGATTAATACCAGAAACAACACCGCTGTAAAAAGAAATCACTAATAATTTCTTAAAAAATTTATATTGAAAAGTTCCAAAGAAGGGCTATACTAAAATTGATTTTTGTTTCATTTATTTTATTAAAAAAGGAAGTCAAAGATAATGGAATTCAAAAAGTTGATTATGGGAGCTTTAATTAGTTCAACAGTCTTATTTGGTTCTGCAATTGTAGCACCTAGTTTCAATACTATTGACGTTCATGCTACGCAAACGGGGAATGATAGCAACCAGGGTGAAATCGTTGTTAAATATCGTGATCAAAATGGGAACGTTATTCGACAAGCGACAACGGTTATGGGTAAATCTGGGACTAGTTTTAATGCTGCAATCCCAGATATTCCAGGTTACACATTTTCAAACGTTGAAAATGGTGAAAATGATAGTTATGGAACTAAAATGATATTTGGTGGTCCTGATAACGCAACTAACATTATGGAAATGGTACTTGTCTATAAGCAGACTGGTGATACTTCTGCAGCTAGTTCTGCTAATAAGACAGCTAATACTAAGAATGAATCTACAGCTTCAAATTCAAACTCTATGAAGAACAGTGATTCTAAAAATGAAGTAACTGGTAATAATAACCAAAATAAATCAAATACTAGTAAAGTAACGAAAAAAGCAAATAATGGTAGTAATGAAAAAACTTCTAACAAAAATAATTCAGGCAATAACAACAGTTCCAAGGCTGAAAAAAATGATAAGAATAGTGTAAATAGTTCGAAAAAGAATAAAGAACCCCAAAAGAAAAATAACTCTGAGAGTGCTGATAAATCCGAAAAAGCAGAAAAATCTAAACCAAATAATTTACTTACTTGGGGGATTAGTGGGATTGTATTGGTATTAGTTGCAGTGATCTTATTTAGATTATATAAGTTTAAGACAGGTAGCCATTCGAAACATTAATAACTAAAAAATAGTAAAAATAAAAACAACACAATTGAAGTGCCCTATAATTGTTAGACAAAATCTAACAGTTATGGGGTGTTTTTTTATGACAAAATATTCGCAAGAATTTAAAGAAAAACTTGTTCGTCTATATAACGATCAAGATTATTCATACAGTGAAATTGAAAATATTTATAATATAAATCGTAGTTTATTATACGATTGGGCTAATCAGGTTGATATAAATGGTTACCATTCTTTAGCACATCGTGCTAAACGTAAATATAGTCAAAGTTTTAAGTTAGAAGTGATAAAATATTACAAAAATCACGACGAAGGTTATAGTAAAGTAGCCGCTCATTTTAAAATAAATAAATCTCAAGTTAATAAATGGGTTACCGATTTTAAAAATAATGGTATTATTTCTCTCCGCTCAAAAAAGTTAGGACGACCACCTATGAAAAAATCTATATATAAAAAAACATCGAAAAAAATTCCTAAGACTAAAGAGGAGATGTATAAACAAAGGATATTAGATTTAGAAGAAAAGCTATATTACACACAGATGGAGTTAGATATTTCAATAAAATTGAGAGCCTTAAGGGAAGAAAAACGAAATCAACAGAATTAGCCTTGTTGATTGATTCTTTAAGGCAAAAATATAAGTTTAGGCATTTATTACAGTTTTTCAATTTAAATAGGAAAACATATTATGATGCATTAAAACGATCTAAAAAGCCAGATAAATACTATACGTTGAAGAAAGAAATTAAATCTATTTATTTAGAAAGTCACGAAACCTATGGTTATCGTAGGATTTGTTGGATTTTAATTAATAAAGGATATACATATTGTTTGGAAACTGTACGAAAAATAATGCGTGAAATTGGATTAATTTGCACAATATACTCCAGAAGACGAAAATATTCTTCTTTTAAGGGAAAGATAGGTAAAATTGCGCCTAATATTTTGAAGCAAAAATTTAACGAAACGATTCCATATAAGGTACTTCATATAGATATAACACAAGTTAAAATTGGAAAAGATAAATGGGGATATATATCTGCAATAATTGATGAAGCTTCTGGAGAAGTTTTAGCAACTAGTATTAATAAACATCCAAATTGGAAATTAGTTTCAAGTATGTTAGACAAATTAAGTATGCATCTTCCAAAAAAAATAAATCCTTTGATACATTCAGATCAAGGATTTCATTACCAATTAAAATCATATCAGAGAAAGTTAAAAGTTAATGGATACAAACAAAGTATGTCTCGAAAAGGGAATTGTTTGGATAATGCACCAATTGAAAGTCTTTTTAATCTATTAAAGAGAGAATGCTTAAATCGTATTAATATCGATTCTTTAACTACGTTAAAGGAAGAATATAAAAAATATATTAATTGGTTTAATAACGAACGAATTTCAGGTAATAAAAAAGGACTTACACCGGTTGAATACAGGTGTAAATCCTTAAAAATTTAAAATTATATAAAGTGTCTAACTTTTCTATAGCACTTCAAATTTGTGTTGTTTTTTATAATATATTCTAAATATATGGTTATTCATTATTGAATTTTAGTGTTATCCAAACGCTACTTAGAATAAGAATTGTACCAATAACAAATCCCAATGTTAAATTTTCTTTGAGAAATAACCAGCCTAAAATTGTTCCTACAACTGGTTGAAGTAAAAAGAATAATCCTGAATTTCCAGCACTAACCAGCTTTAAACCGTAATTCCACATTATAAATGCTAGGGCTGTTGAAATTATTCCTAAATATAAGAGTGAACTTATTATAATAGGATTATTAAAGTTAATATTTGAAATTGTTTTTGGGCTACTAATAATAAAGGGGGTTATGCAGATAATAGCAACAAAATTTGTCATTATTGTTATTTGTAAAGAGCTATAATCACCGGATAATTTTTTTATTAAAACTGACATTAAAGCCCATGTAAATGCAGCTATAATTAAAGAAATAACTCCTAAAATTATATTTTTACCATTTAAATGAACTCCAGCAATTGCTATAACTCCTGATGTAGCCATAAATATTGAAAGTATTTTTGTCCTAGTTAAAGGTTCTTTTAATATGAACCATGCAAATATTAACATAAAGGTTGGAGTTGCTGATGTTATTACGGCTCCAGTTTGAGCATCTGATAAAAATGTACCAGTTTCCTGAGCAATAATAGATATTGTATTACCAATTAAACCAATTATAAAAATTAGACCTAAATCTTTTTTGTTAATTTTCCATTTTTCTCTTTTTAATAGTGAAAATAAGGATAAAGCTAATATAGCTATTAAATAACGTAACCAAACTAGTTCAATTGGTGGGATATAATCAACTACAATTTTAACAACAACATACATTCCACCCCAAATACTTGCAGCTAAACTTAATAAAATTGGTCCTAAAATATTTTTAACTTTCATTTTTAATTCCTCCGCTTATATATTTATCAAGATGATGATAAACAGCGGAAATATCCGCTGCTTAGCGGATAGATGGAACATCACATTCATTTAATGGTGAATAAATCAAGATAACACCTCCAATTAAAAAGATATAAACTAATATTAACATTTTAATTTAAAAACCATAATAATTTTTAGCGTTTTCATGAAATGTTTTATACTTATTTAATTAGATATTATTTTTTAGAAAGCCGGTTTCAATGAAAATTATTCAAAAGATCATTAAAGATCGAATCTTACTAATTAGCTTACTATTGGCAGTAGCATCATTATTATTTTGTAGACCAACACGAATCGATATTGATTGGAATACGATTATTTCACTATTGATGTTAATGATTTCAATTCAAATCGTGCAATATAGCGGCTTGCTGATCTTTATTTCGCAGACATTAACCAAATACACTTCCAATACCCGTAACTTAGTGACGTTATTTGTTTTAATATCTTTCTTTAGTTCGATGTTTTTAACCAATGACGTTGCCATAATTAGTTTGATTCCACTACTAGCAATTACTTTGAAAAATACCAAAGTCTTTAAAGGCTATCCGGTAATTTTAATCTGTTTAGCTGCTAATTTAGGGAGTATGTTTACACCAATCGGTAATCCCCAAAACTTGTTTCTATTTAATTTTTTCCACCTAAAGATTAAGGATTTTTTTACGTTAGGATTTCCCATTTGTTTGGTTAGTTTGTTGGTACTATTAGGGTTGTGTCGAATGTATCCCAAAGTAAAAGTTGATAGTTTAGCAACGAATACCACTAAGATTTCAGTGAAAAATTTAGTGGTTGCTTTGATTACTTTTTTATTTGTTATTTTAAGCATTATCAACTTAATTCCAATGGAAGTTGCTTTAGTGTTAGCCATAATTAATACGATTATTGTAGATAAAAAAATATTTATGGACGTTGATTATTCAATCTTAATTACCTTTATTTGTTTTTTTATTGCCGTTAGTGGGGTTAAACAACTCGGAATAATCGCAGCAATCTTAAATAACGTTGGTAATAACAAGTTTTATATTTATTACAGCAGTATTTTATTTAGTCAGGTATTTAGTAACGTTCCGACCGCAATTTTAATTGCTCCGTTTACGAATCATTATGCTGCGATTTATTTAGGGACTAACATTGGTGGACTAGGAACTCCCGTGGCTTCATTAGCCAATTTATTAGCGTATAAGCAATTTAAGTTGAACTTTCCAGAAGAAAAACAAAAACGTTATGTGGTGATTTATACGGTTTGTAATGTCTTACTTTTAATTCCACTAGTTAGTTTAGGTTTGTATCTTTTAGCCAAATAAAAAACCAACCTAATGGTTGGTTTTTTTGTTATCTATTCTTTTTCCTTTAACGTAACTGCAGTTCCATACGCAGTAATCGAAACCATATCAGTACTGATTGATCCCGAGTCAAACCGCATCATGACCACTGCGTCAGCACCCATTTCAGCAGCGTTAACGCGCATCCGGTCAATTGATTCTTCCCGAGCTTTTTCCAGCATATCAGTGTATGAACGAATTTCACCACCGACGATATTTTTTAAACCAGCCACCATATTGCTAAAAACATTTTTGGATTGGACGGTCATTCCAAAAACTTCGCCAATTACAGATTCAATTTCGTAATTTTTAATGTTTTCGGTTGTGGTAACTAGCATTTTATCTTTCATGAATTTGCTCCTTGATTTTATTCGTTATAAGAGTGGCAACTTGGAAGTTACGATCATTGCTCAAGATGTGAGGGAGGGCGGTTTCTAACCATTCCAACCCGGATAGGGGAACACCCCAAAGATAGAGGTGTGTCTCTACGTTACCTTGAGAATTAATGGGATGGTAACTGTTTTGATCTACGTTAACTGCGGGACTAGTTTTAACTTGTCCATCGTTCAATTTAAATTGATAGTTAGTTAAAATTCCAGCTTGTTTTAATTGATTTAACACTGGATTAGTAGTGTGAGTTAGGTTAGCGCTTGGTAGTCTAGCCTCAATTAATGCATCGGCGGAGAAAATTTCTTTAGGATAAAACTTAGACCGACCAATGAACTTATGATTAGCACCGATTACTTGAAGTTGTGGCCCTAAGATAGTGACGATTCCGGCCTGCATTAGTGCGCGTAACTGTTGGTAACGTTCAACTGGAGGACCTGAAGTTAGGAAGTTTGTGAGCGTGACGAATTCACCTAAAAACTGGTTCAGGTATTCGTCGGCTGTAAAGTAATGTTTAGCAACCAGAGCTTGAATGGTGGTTCTTAAATCAACGATGGTACTTAAGGCCCCGGTAATGGGTGCGTTGTTGGCACCGGATTTAGCGTCATTTGTAATAATATCAATCCACTGTAAAAGAATTTTTTGGTAACTTTCGATGGTCGTAATTGCCGTTCCAGCAACTGGATTAGCTAATAGTTCCCAGTTGAGTTGGTCTTCTGGGTTAAGCTTAAATTGTTCGGCAATTTCTGCAGGATTGGGATTAGCTACAAACGCTTGATTAAATTCGGCTAGGTTAATTTGTTCGTACTTTTGCGGTAACAAAATTTGATAATGTTGAAACTCAATTTCGGCTTTAAAGAGACGATAAAAGTCAGCATAGGGAAGTTTGCCATCCACTAAGTGTTGTTTGATTTGAGTTTCGTTTAAGAATTGTAAGTGGCGGTGTTCAGAAACCGCTAATTGATTCTTCGGTTTGGGGAAGTATGGCACTCCACGACGAGAACCCACCACCATTTTCGGTTCCTTACCACTAGGATGATAAACCAGAGTGTCGGCCTTAGTGGTAGTGTAATAGCCCCCGCGGTCTAGGGTTAATTTAGTAAGATAATCAAAAAAGTTTAAACCCAGTCCCCGTAGCAAAACGGTTTGGTCCGCAGTAATTTCAGCTAACTCGTGTTCGTTAGCGTAAGAAGGGGTGTAGTAGGTTAGTTCATTTTCGCTAGCATACTTTTGTAGTGATTGGGCATCTGCTGATGGTTCGTTATTTGAGGCCCCGGTGCTGATGATAACCTGGTCGTAACTTTGGGTTAACTGATTAGTGGCTAAGGAAAAACCAGCTTCCGTTTTGTCCAAACTAGTGACTAATTCTTGGTGGAAATTAACCTGAATGTTTTCAGGTAGTTTTTGTAGAGTTTGTTGGTAGAACCACTTAGCGTAGAAACCAAAGAGCGCCCGAGCAGGGAAGTCATTAGGTTCCAATGCCTGGATGGCCTCCGTAAGTTCTGCGGCATTGTCAGCTTCTTTGACCATTGTTAAAGCAGTATCAGTTTTTAACCAGTCATACAGACTAGGTCCAGTGGGTTGTGTTTCGTTTAAATCGTTGAAAAGGGTGATTAATTGTGCAGTAGAATTCATGATTAGGCTGAGAGATTGATCAGTCCGCCAAACTCTTCCTCCAACGGGAAAAGGATCATAAATATCGATTTGGGCGGGTTCGTTAATTTCTTTAACCAGTTGATTTAAAAGAATTAGGCCCCGAGGTCCCGCACCAATAATTGCAATTTTCATTTGAAAGCTCCCTTCATATCCTATAACAGCTATGGTAGCATATTTTTACAATTTTTTTTATAATAAAGTTATTAGGGGGTGTTGAAATGGGACCAATGATTCCAGAAACGATGGATCAAATTCGCCAACGGATGGTGCTTTTAGAACAAGAAGGTCATCCGATGACAGAAGATGATTTAATTTACCAAACCATTCAGGATTTACTGCAATTATATTTAGATAATGCCGAAGAAGGCCATTACGATACAGTTAAACCGGTCGATGAAAAAACACTCAACTTTGTGGACATTCACAACCAAAAAATTGGCGAATTTAAAGCCAATAGTAAAAGCCTCGTAAATGACTTTAAAACCTCTGACTTCAAGATGTTGTTAGATTTAGAAGAAGCAGCAATAAAAATTTCTAAATTATAAATCATAAAATTTATGTTGACATTCATTTTACTTTCTTGTTAAGATTATCCCAACTTGAAAGTAGTAATTTTAAAAAGACGTCTAGCGAGTTTTCAGTTTGGTGAAATGGAAAACCGTCGAATAAAATGAAGGCAGTCAAGCAACTAGATTTTAATAGAATTCTTAATGCGCATTAAGACGATGAGATAGCAAGTGTGAGCTTGTTATAAAATAAGGTGGAACAGTGTTACAGACGCCCTTGTACTTAAAAAGTACAGGGGCGTTTTTTATTATTGTTAATTAGGAGGAACTTAAAATGTATAACTTTTCAAAGCAAGATCCAGAGATTTGGAGCGCAATGAACCAAGAGGAACAACGTCAAGAAGATGTGATTGAATTAATTGCGTCAGAAAATATTGCTTCTAAAGCGGTGCGAGCAGTTCAAAGTTCTGCCTTAACTAATAAGTATGCGGTCGGATACCCCGGAAAACGGGTTTATACTGGTAACGAAGCCATTGATAAAATTGATAACATCGCCAGAGACCGGGCCAAAGAACTATTTCATGCTGAATATGCTAACGTGTTTCCACATTCTGGAACCCAAGCAAACCAAGCAGTATACTCAACTTTCTTAAACCCCGGTGATACGATGCTAGCCATGAGTGAACATGCTGGTGGTCACTTTACTCACGGACAAGAAAACAACTTTTCTGGTCAACTATACAATTCCTATTTTTATGGAGTTGACCCTAAAACAGAACATTTAAACTACGAAGATATTAGACAAATTGCACTAAAGGTAAAGCCTAAGCTATTAATTGCCGGAGCTTCAGCCTACAGTTTTGAAATTGACTGGAATAAATTTAGAGAAATTGCCGATGAAGTTGGGGCCATCTTAATGGTTGATATGGCTCACATCGCTGGTTTAGTAGCTGGTGGAGTTCATCCTAACCCAGTTGCAGTAGCCGATGTGGTTACTTCAACGACCCATAAAACACTGCGTGGACCTCGTGGTGGAATGATTTTAGCCAAAGCTAAGTATGCAGATGACTTAGATTACGCCGTTTTCCCTCTTTCTCAAAGTGGTTCTTTAGAACAAATTGTGGCTGCTAAAGGAATTGCTTACGGGGAAGCCTTACAACCTGATTTTAAAGAATACGCTCAAAACGTGGTTAAAAATGCGCAAGCCATGGCACCAGTTTTTCTAGCTTCAGAAAAAGTACGTTTGGTGGCTGGTGGAACAGAAAACCACGAAATGACGCTTGATTTAAATGAGACTGGATTGACGGGAGCCGCAGCCGCTGATTTACTATACTCCGTTAACATTGCCACTAATAAGGAATTATTACCGTTAGAAAACGGCGATACGATGGAAGGAATCCGGGTAGGAACTCCTACGATGACTAGCCGTGATTTCAGTGAAGCGGATGCTAAAAAGGTTGCAGAATTAATCGTTAAAGTATTAGAAAATCCAAGTGATGAAGAACTTCATGCAAACGTTAAAGCAGAGGTGCAAGAATTAACTGCTACTCATCCGGCAGATCGTTAAAAATAAAAAGGTTTTCACTTTTAAGAGTGAAAACCTTTTTTATCTTATTTTTTTGTAGGAACTTCTTGGACAATTTCAACTAATAAATCAACTGCTTTTTGCATGGTTTGTAAGGAAACGTATTCAAAACGACCGTGCATGTTTTCAGGGCCCGCAAAGATGTTAGGAGTGGGAATTCCTAAAAGGAAATCTTAGATCCATCAGTACCACCACGAACAGGGAAGACGTTGGGCGTAATGTTAACTTTGCCCATCGCATTTTCTACTAGGTTGACCGGAGTTAAGTCATTTTGTAAAACATCACCCATATTGTAGTATTGGTCGTTTAAATCGAGGATTACTCGTCCAGCGCCGTAGGTTTCGTTAAATTGATCAGTTAGTGCTTGAATAACTTGTTTGCGTTTTTCAAAGTGATCACGATCAAAATCTCTAATGATATAGTTTAAAGTAGCTTCGTCGGGAGTTCCATTCATGTCAGTTAACATGTAAAAACCATCGCGACCGGCAGTTTTTTCGGGACGTTCCTCAACGGGGAGAGATTCGTGAAAATCCATCGCTAATTGCGAGGCATTTACCATGACATCTTTGGCTTCACCAGGATGCACGTTGGTCCCTTTAAACTTAACGGTTGCACCAGCCGCATTAAAGGTTTCGTATTGGAGTTCACCTAAGGAACCACCATCAACGGTGTAAGCAAAGTCAGCGCCAAAGTCCTTGGTATCGAAGTTGTCGGCACCAGTGCCAATCTCTTCATCAGGGCCAAAACCAACCACAATGTCGCCGTGTTTGATTTCAGGATGGTTGATGAGGTATTCCATGGTAGTCATGATTTCAGTGACCCCGGCCTTATCATCAGCTCCTAATAGGGTACTGCCATCAGTGGTGATTAAGGTTTGACCAGCATACTTGGTCAAACTAGGGAAAACTTTAGGATCAAGTTGATATTCTCCGGCATCATCGAGGCTAATTACTGATTTACCATCATAATCTTCCACAATTTGTGGTTGAATGTTTTCCGAATTAAAGTCAGCAGTATCGACGTGAGAAATGAAGCCGACTTTAGGACGAGGTTGATCGTCGTTTTTAGGAAGGTCTGCAAAAAGATAGCCGTCGGGACGAACACGGACATTTTGCATACCAATGTTTTCTAATTCTGCTTGTAAATCTTTTAAAAAGGCTACCTCCTTAGGGTCAGAAGGAATGGTGGTTGCTTCTGGGTCTGAACGGGTGTTAACCTTAACGTAGCTTAAAAAGCGATCTAAGATTTGGGTTTGATTATCACTCATGGTAAAACTCCTTTTAATTAATTTAATAACTATCATAATACAAAAAGGAGTTAACTAAAATCAAACAGCATTATTTTAAATTGAACGCAGATTCATTATAATGAAGTAATAGAAAACGGAGGAATTAAGATGGAAATTTCAATTAAATTAGAACAAGGTAAGATAAGTGTTAACGGACCATTCAAGTTTGATGATGAAGCCGGTAAAGCAGAATTCGTAAACTTTTGGCGTCATTTCATTACCCAACAAGTTAAAAAGATCATGGATAACATTGGTGATGTAGAATTTTCAAAGATTGTAGCAGCTTCTGATGAAGTTAAATTAGAAGAGCTTCCTGCTGACCTGGAATTACAAATCAATTTAGATGCTAAACAAGATGCAGAAGATGCCACTAAGACGCATTTAGAAGTTAACTCAGTGACCGCTACTCCAGATTTAGATGATGCTAGATACTTATTCTTACTAGGATACGTTGATGCAGCAATTACTGCTTAAACTATAAAAAAACGACCTTCATTTGAAGGTCGTTTTTTTTATACTCGATCGTTTGGAGTTAGTTTAACTTGTTCTGCATAATTCATGTTGGTATTTTCTGGGAAGTATACTCCGTACCAAAGAATGAATGTGTAGATGGTGAAAATCTTTTGCATGCTTGATTTACCGTGAGCATGTTGGTAAAGAATGTGATCAAGCGCTTCTGGTTTAAAGAACTTTTTAGCAATGTCAGAATGGAAGGCTTCAACAATTCTTTGATTGTATTTAGGTTCGTTAATCCATTGGGCAATTGGTGATGGGAAACCTAGTTTTTCTTTTTGAGCCACTGCTTTTGGTAGTACTGATTCAGCAGCCTTACGAAGTGAAACTTTGGTAATTCCATCGCTAATTCTAGTCTTAGATGGCATGGTAGCGGCGAAGTTGGCCACGTCCCGGTCTACTAGTGGAGTTCTAACTTCTAGGGAGTTAGCCATGCTCATTCGATCGGCTTTTTGTAGGATATCAAATGGTAACCAAGTGTTGATATCAAAGTATTGCATTTGCGTGATTTCATCTTTTCCCGCAACTTCATCCCAGATGTGTTTAGTATATGCACCGGAATCTACGTTGATAGATGGATCCTTTAGAATTTCGTCACGATCATGTTTATCAAAGACGTAGTTAACCCGGTAGTAACGTTCTGAAAGTGGTTGGGCACCACGAACTAGGAAACGACGTCCATGGAAACGAGGGAGTTTTTCGGCGATTTTACCTAGACCCACTCTGGCAAACTTAGGAACAAAGCGTTGGTAAGTTTCAAATGGAAAGGCTTCTAGGTAAGTATTGTATCCACCGAAGAATTCATCAGCACCTTCACCAGAAAGAACTCCTTTAACCTTGGCACTAGAACCTTTAGATAGGTAGAACAATTGTGGTGATGATGGGTTTGATAGTGGTTCATCCATATACCACATCATGGTTGGAAGGAAGTCGAAGTAATCAGAATCATTCATGTAAAGGGGATTATCTTCAAGTTTAAGTTCCTTAGAAAGCTTAGTTGACCAACTTAATTCACTAAACTTAGAGTCTTTGAATCCTAGTGAGAAGGTCTTTAAAGGTTTCATTTTGGAAGCTTCAGTAACCACATAACTAGAATCAATTCCACTAGATAGGAAGCTACCTAGTTCAACATCAGCTTGGAAGTGGGTGTTGACTGATTCTTTCACCAATTCGGCAATCTTTTTAGAATCACCTTCAATGGTTTGGCTGTTATCGATGTGATCGTAGTTAAATTTGTAGTAAGTGTCAGTTTCAACTTGACCATCTTTGTAGATGAAGTATTGACCGGGCATTACCTTATTAACGTTTTTGAACATCGTATCTTTAGATGGAATAAATTCAAAACTTAGGTGAATGGGAAGAAGGGGAAGGTTCATTTCCTTCTTGAAACCAGGGTTAGGAAGAAATGCTTTGATTTCAGATCCCCACATGAAGTTTTGACCATCATCATAGTAATACAATGGTTTAATTCCGAAGTGATCACGAGCACCAAAAACTTGGTGTTTGTTAGCATCGTAGATTACGAACGCAAACATTCCCCGTAATTTTTGGAGTAACTTTTTAGGACCCCAAATTTCGTATCCACGAATTAAAACTTCTGAATCAACGTCAGTTTCAAATTCGGCACCTTCAGCTTGAAGTTCTGCTCTAATTTCTTGGTAGTTGTAAATTTCACCGTTGAAAGTTAAAGCTTCAGTTTTGTTTTTACCATATAAAGGTTGGTTACCGTGAGCTAGGTCGACAAATGATAATCGACGGAATCCCATGGAAACTTCTTCATTTTGGAAGTAACCACTGTCATCTGGTCCACGATGTTTAATTTTATTTGCCATGTTTTCGATGGTATTTTTAGGAATACCTGCTTGATTAATATAACCACAAAATCCACACATATTGCGATTCTCCTTTTTAATTGAGTGTAATTAACTTACTTATCTATAGTTTAATCATTAATGGAAAATAAGCTAGCTATAACAGTTTAGCACATGTCTAAGAAAAGGTTACATGATAGGTTACAAGTGCATTAGACCGGGGGGTTAGTTAGTTTTTTTGACCGTCAGGCGCTTGAGGGGGAAAATAATTGCCATCACAATGCTTCCCGTTAAACTAGCGGCTAAAATCAATAATCCACAGCTCAAAATAGCGAGATTAGTTGGATTAGAAAGGGTATAAATATAATTATTTAAGACCCAACCGGTGGCAAATACCGCTAAGAAAATTAGGGGAATGACGATCATGATTTTTCGCATTAATGGTTGGTTGGTAGTAATCGTTTTCCAGTTACTTTCATAAAGAAAAATAACACTGAGATCGATAATTAAAACTGGGACAATCCAGAGATTCTTTAAATCGAAAGGGGTTAAGAGGGCAAAGATGCCGCCTAAAATTAGGAAAAGATCTAAGAAAAAAGCATATTTACTAATATAGCCCCAGCGTTTGTAACGAATTAACCGCGTTCTGTAGCTAATTGCTTCTTCTTTTGCGCTATTGGCTTCGGTTTCACCAAGTAACTGATTGGGGGTAGTATGATAAAGCTTAGCTAATTCTTGCATGATATCGATGCTGGGCATACTACGACCGGTCTCCCAGCTTGAAATTGTTTTTCTAGAAACGTTCATCGCTTGGGCAACTGCAACCTGAGTTAGTCCAGCCGCTTGGCGCGCTTCTTTTAAATTTTCAGCAACGTTCAATATAATCTTCCTTTTAGTTTAATATCAACAAAAAGTGCTTACTGAAATAGCTTCAGTAGGCACTTTTGATAGTCAAGACTTATTTTTTAAAGCTTTTGTTGTTGAGATCAGTTCTTACAACTATCACATCACAAGGAGCATGACCGTTAACAAAACTAGCAACTGATCCAACTAATAATCGTTCAGTTGCGTTTTTACCGGTAGCTCCCATCATGATTAGGTCAATCTGGTATTCTTTTGGGAAATCGTATGAAATGATGTTCCGTGGACTACCGAACCGGACGTGCATGTGAGCATCTTTAAAGCCGGTTTCAGTTTCCACGCGTTTAACTAAATCTTTTAGGTAGCCAATTTCACCATCGACAATGTCATTGATGGCATTTCCACCAATCACTCCGTAAGAGAAACCAAATGAAGTGGTATTAATTACGTTTAAAATTTCTAACTTAGCGTGGTTTCTAAGTGCAACTTCCGCAGCCTTTAGAAGGGTGCTTTCTGCGCTCTTAGAGCCGTCGACTGGAACTAAAATGTGTTTGTATTCGTTTAACATAGTTATTCCTCCGTTTAGGCACGAACTGGTAATTTTTGTTCAGTTTGGTCTAAGATATGATTTTTGATTTGTTGTTTAAATTCGTTTAGCCAAAATCCATCCTGTAAGTTTAAGGTCGTATCTAATGCATAAACGGTTAGTTGATACTGATGGGTCTTGTCTGGAGGTGTAGGACCGACATAGTGTTTTGCAAGTTCTGGTTCTACTACGTTTATCAAACGTCCCGGTAAACTATTATTACCGAGAGTCATTTTAATTGTTTGAGTTTGACTAGCATTTTCTGGAATAACAGTAACGTTAGGATCAATGTTGGCCGCGACCCAGTGAATGTAGGTGAAACCACAAACAAGGATTGCATCATCATCAAGTAGCGTGATCGCTAATGATTGAGCGTTACTGGGAACATTTGCTAGTTGAATTGGAAAGGAGCAGATGGGAAACCCTTGATTTTTAAATTGATTGCTAGCGTGCTTAGTGTATTTATCACCTAAGTAGCCATTTTCTAAGGGAACTGTAATTTTCATAACGTAACCTCCAACTTCATTATAAACCAAAATAAAAAGAAAGAAAAAATAATTGCAATTTATACAAAAAAACAGTGTGTCAAAAGACACACTGTTTTTTATTTCGTAAAGTTAAGTTCATAAAATCCTTGACCATTTTGGACAATGGTAAAGTTAGTATATCCTGCTGCCAGCCACTCCGACTGTGTAGCACGTGCCCAATCTTTTGCATCAACTACCGAATTAAAAGTATGGGTTTGTGAAAATGAAGTCGTCGAGCCACTGTTAGCTGATGTGCTAGGGCTAGAGGTACTATTTCCGCTGCTATTAGTATTCTGAGTATTAGTAGCAGTACTTGAACCAGTTGTCTTAGGTTCAGATTTTTCTGCAGTCTTACTCTTAGTTTGACTAGTGGAAGTAGTTTGGTTGGTTTTATTTTGTGATTCAGATGAACTGAATATATACTGAATTCCAAAAGTTAAAGCAAGTACAACAATCACAAGTCCTAAAATCCAGGGCCAAATGAATGGCTTCTGTCTTTTTTTGTGTTTTTGTCTTTTGGGAGAAAAATCATATCTTTGGAATCTAGTATCTTGATCTTGATTATTCATAGTAATGACCTCGATTTCAATAGAGAGAAATGATTAGATAATACCATTATAACCCATTTTAGTCTTCTTTAACTTTATTGTTAACTTCCTTAGCATGTTTCATTTCATCAGTTGCTTGATAACTGTTTACACCCCAGTAGAAGAAGATAAGAGCAACGATAGTGATAACTACGAAGTCAAATGGATAGTGAACCCAGTTTAAACCACCGAATGGGGTTGAACCGATGTATGAGAATGCTGACATAAAGATAAGGTATGCAAGCATCCAGTAACTACCCTTGAACTTTTTAGCAGAATCTTTCCAGTTCATTTTGTGTTCATAGAAGAAGTAGAATGGAAGACCTAAAATAATTACGATAATAACTTCCATAGTAGTTGGCCACATTGCCCAGTAAATTGCTAGACTGGCAAGCACAAATGAAATTGGTGCCACTACGTTCGCAAAGTTAATGGTAACCGGACGTTTGAAACCAGGAGCGTGTTTTCTAAGTGCTACTAAAGTAACCGGTCCAGTAAGGTAGGCGATTAAAGTAGAAGTTGAGATAACACTGGCAAGCACAGCCCAGTTTTTGAATACAGAAACTAAGATACAACTAATAATGAAGTTGGCCATCATAGCGATTCGTGGAGTTCCCCAACGTTTGCTAATTTTACCTAATACTTTTGGAAGATGACCAGTTTGAGTCATTGCAGCTAAAGTACGACTAGTTGAAGCAACGAATGAAACTCCAGTACCAAATGGTGAAACGAAAGCATCAAGATATAACAAGATAACTAACCAGTTAATGTTTAACATGATGGCAAGATCTGCGAATGGTGATTCAAAGTTAACACCATGCCAACCTGATTTAGCAAGAGTTGCTGGATCGATTGCACCGATAAAGGTAAATTGTAAGAGGACGTAGATTGCGATACTTGCCAAGAGGGCAATTACAATACCACGCCAAATGTTCTTTTTAGGGTTAGTAATTTCGTCTCCAACGTTAATAATTGTTTGGAAAGCATTATATGAAAAGATAATACCGGAAACAGTAGTTGCAGCGAAAATTGGGGCAGTTCCATAAGGTAAGAAACCACCTAAATCAGGATTGTTGAAGTTTCCAGTATGGAAACCAGAAGCAATCAACATAATGATTGTTAGTGTAGGAACTCCAAGTTTAAAGACTGAAGTTAGGGCAGTAAATCTAGTAAGTAAGTTAACTGACCAATAGTTTAAAAGTGTAAAAATAAGAATAAAAATAAAGACTACGAACAATCCTTCAGTTGTCACGGTACCGTTAGCAATGAACTTATGTGTCCATGAAGCCCATGACCAAGGCCAAGAGCTCATATATTGAACTGCGGCAACGGCTTCGATTGGAAGCAAGGTAACTAGTGAAACCCAGTTAGCCCAAGAGGCAACGAATCCTAATAGAGGACCGTGGGTATAACCAGCGTATTTACTCATACCTCCACTTTCGGGAAACATGGTTCCCAATTCGATGTAGACGTAAGCGATAATCCCGATTACTAGTGCTCCGATAATCCAAGAAATGATAGCTGCCGGTCCGGTAACTTTAGAAGCTTCCCACGAACCGAACAACCATCCTGAACCAATGATTGAACTTAAAGCTAACATTACGACACTAAACAAAGACATTTTTGGCTTTGCAACGGCGTTACTGTTATTTTGAGTCATATAAAATTTATAATCCTTCCTTTAAAACATGAGTTTTTATTTTTGATATTCGCGAATCTCAATTAAATTCCCAGCAGGGTCATTTATGTAAAGCGAAATTACGTTTTTGTTAGCAAAAACACTTTTTGAGGGTCCAGCGACAATATCAATAAAATAATTTGCAAGATGTTTTTCAACGGTTGCTAAGGGGTCTTTAGTTAAAATACTAAAGGTAGTTGAACCGACCTGTGAATGAATGGCAGCAAGGCCTTCATCAGCGGTTGTTCGACAAACTAATTTTTGTTTGCCAAGTTGAAAAACAATTTTCGTATCTTCTTCCAGGATGATTGGGAGATCAAGTACTTCATGGTAGAAGCGCATCGTTTTTTCTAAATCAGCAACGACTAAATCGAGGTGATCAATGTCTTGTACTCGCATATTCCAACTCCTTTCTGAAAGATAGGTAGTATTATAACACTAATACCAAATTGACTGCAAAGATTGGGCCGTGTTACTGTTGTATTTGATGATTGAAAGGACTAAGGTGAACAAATGGCATTATTAGAAGTTTCTAATTTGAGTATGAGTTTTGCAGACAAAAATCTCTATTCAAATGCTAGTTTTCAATTAAATAAAGGCGAACACATGGGAATTGTGGGCCAAAACGGAGTTGGAAAATCAACTTTAATTAACATTTTAATTGGAAAAGAATTACCAGTTACGGGTTCTATTAAATGGCAAAAAGGAACTAAGATTGGTTATTTAGATCAATATGTAGATATTCCCAAGGGAATGACATTGATTGACTTTCTTCATACTGCATTTGCGGATTTATATGAAATGAATCAACGAATGACTAAGATGTATGAAGAATATGCTGAATCAATGGATGATAAGTTATTAGAAAAAGCAGGACGAATTTTTGAAAAGCTAGAAGCAGCTAATTTTTACGACTTAGAAACTAAAGTTGAACAGGTGATTAGCGGTTTAGGACTTGATGAAATTGGTCGTGATCACGAAATCGCCAATATGTCTGGGGGACAACGTTCTAAAATTATTTTAGCTAAATTAATTTTAGAGAATCCAGATGTCTTGTTACTTGATGAACCAACCAACTATTTAGATACCTCACACATTACTTGGTTAGAAGACTATCTAAATAGTTTTGAAGGAGCCGTTGTGGTAATCTCTCATGATTATGATTTCTTAGAACCGGTCACAAACTGTATCATTAACGTGGCCTTTGGAAAAATAAATAAATATCGTGGAGACTTTAAGTCAGCGATGAGACAACGTGATGAGAAAGAAAAAACCCAACAGCGAGAATTCGAAAAACAACAAGTAACAATTGAAAAAGCCAAAAAGTTTATTCAAAAGAATAAAGCGGGTAGCCATTCTAACATGGCAAAGTCACGGGAAAAAATGTTAAATCGAATGAACGTGATTGAACCACCAAAAAATAACGTGGAAGCTAACTTTAAGTTTAAATATGAAGAAACTGGCTCACAAAATGCTTTAGTGGTTCAAAATCTTTCCGTGGGTTATGATCAACAACCATTACTAAGTCCGGTTAGTTTTTCCGTAGATACTGATGAAAAAGTTGGATTGCAAGGATTTAACGGGGTTGGCAAGTCTACCTTGATTAAGAGTATTTTGGATATTATTGATCCCATTAATGGTTCGGCTGAATTTTCACCTTCTGCTAAGGTGAACTACTTTAGCCAGGACTTGGTTTGGGAAGATAAGACTCAAACTCCAATGCAAATTATTCAGGATCAATATCCTAAACTAACGGCGAAAGAAATTAGATCAACGTTGGCTCGTTCTGGAATGAATGCTTCCAATGCCTTTAAGGAAATTGGTAAGTTGTCCGGGGGAGAACAAGTTAAGGTGAAATTAACCCTAATGGAATTTGAACCTTGTAACTTCTTGATTCTTGATGAACCATCTAACCATTTAGATGATGAAACCAAGGCATCGTTAAAACAAGCAATTAACGATTTCCCGGGTAATGCCATTGTGGTTAGTCACGAAACTAGTTTTTACAAAGGACTAGTTGATAAGAAGATTGACGTGGAAAAACTCAGCTTAAGAGAAAACGAATAACAAAGACGCGAACTCAAAATAGAGTTCGCGTTTTTATTTATAAAAATTATCAAGTTGCTTGTAAATCAGTTTTAACTTCGTTAGGATAGAAACAATTTAAATTAAAAAGGGGTTAAATTGATGTTAGATAAAGTAGCGATTCAAAAGTTTCCCAAAGCAGAGCTTCATTGTCATTTAGATGGATCAATTCGACCCCAGACGTTACAAAAGATTGCTGCAATGACTGGTGCTGAAATTGGCACAGATTTAGCAACCGTTATGGAAAAAATGACGGCCCCACAAAATGCAGAGAATCTAGCTGATTACTTACAGCCGTTTGAATTTGTGCTGCAGTACTTACAGTCTGAAAAAGCACTTGAAATGGCGGCTTTTGATGTGATGGAGCAAGCCTATCATGATGGAGTTAAATATATTGAAATTCGTTTTGCACCTAGCTTATCCATGGAAAAGGGCTTAACCGTTGCCGAAACGATTGCTGCAGTAGCTGCCGGAATTAGTCATGCGGAACGACAATTTCCCATCTATGGAAATATTTTAGTTTGTGGAATGAGAACAGATTCAGAAAATGAAGTGGAACAGATTTTCACTCGAAGTAAGGCGATTAATGAAAAGGTCGTGGGAATCGATTTAGCTGGTCCTGAAGTTGCTGGATTTGTTGCCGATTATCAAGACTCATTTGCGCTAATTGTTGATGGAGAAAAAGTTCAATTGACCCTTCACGCTGGTGAGTGTGGTTGTGCTAACAATATTTTAGCGGCAATTGCTGCTGGTAGTAAACGAATTGGTCACGGAATTGCGGCCTTAGGTAATCAAGATGTAGAAGAGCAGCTATTAGAAAAAGAGGTTTGCATTGAAGGCTGTCCTACTAGTAACGTGCAAACTCACGCTTTAAAGAGTAAGTCAGATTATCCATTTCAACGGTGGATGAAGCAAGGACAAAAGTTATGTTTAAATACAGATAATCGAACGGTTTCTGTTACTACTTTGACGGATGAATACTACGAGATGGCGGTTCATCATGAAATGACCATGCAGCAGTTAAAACAGTGTAATCAAAATGCGGTTCAGAGTTCGTTTGCTAGCGCACCATTGAAGGCGGAGCTGTTAGAGGCAATCTCTGAATACTAAAAAAATCACCTCTAGGGGTGATTTTTTGTTTGTTTATTTATTAAAAGTTCCTGCTTCCACTTCACGAATGAAAGTAGCTAAGTGATCGTAGTAGACGGGAGCATTATCAATCATGTGATGATGACCACCTTCAGGAGTAGAAACAAACTTAGCGTTTGGAATCATTTCAGCCATTCGTTTTCCAGTTTCCATTGGCATTGTTTCATGTTCACCAAAGGTAACTAGAGTGGGAACTTTGATGTTTTTAAGTTGATCAGTAAAGTTCCATTCACCTAATTTACCAGTGATTACAAATTCGTTGTCACCTTGGAAAGCATTGTATAACGGAACGCTCATGGTGCTTACTAAATGAGCAATTGCAGCGGGCTTTTTCCGGTCTACGTATTGATCGTTTAGTTTTTCAACTAGTTCTTGGTAACGGTCGTTATCGTAGTTGTTTTCAGCTTCACATTTTTGCATGTAAGCTAATTCATCATCGGTAAGTGCTTCTTTTCTAATTTTAGCAAGATGTTCAGTGTAATCTGAGATGCGGTCTACCATTGATGAAATAATGGCACCCTTTAGGTGGTCACCGTATTTGGCGGCATAGAGTTGAACTAAAGCACCACCCCATGATTGACCAATTAGGTAGAAGTTATCAATTCCTAATTTTTGGCGGACTTCTTCAATTTCATCGACATAGTAGTCGTAAGTTTGAATGTTTTTGGCAACTGCAGGATCGTCCCAATCAGGAGTGTCTGAATACCATGATCCAAGTTGATCATACATGTGAACTTGGACGTCTAGTCCTTGTTTTTTCAATTGTTGTGCAGTGTCTTCCCAGTATTCATGGGTTCCACCAGGGCCACCGTGTAGAGCAAGCAAGTGGATAGTTCCAGTTCCTTGCGTATTGGTCCATAAATGGTAACCGTTATCGAGCGTTAAAATTTTGGTTCCTTGTTTCATTTCTAATCACCTACTTATTAAGATTACCATCAATCATACCACTAAACGGAACATGTTATCATTGAATAAATATCAGAAAGCGAAAATAATTAGCTAGAATGTATCTTTGAAGATATTTTTATAAAAACCCATTAATATAGAAGAAATTGAAAAAAACGGGCTTATTAAATAATAAAATGTTTAAAATACGATACAATTATAGAAAAGATTTGATTATTAAAATAGGAGTATTTATGAAGTCAAACCAGCACGTGATTGTTCTAACGGGAGCAGCAGGAACAGGAAAAACTACCATTCAAAATTATCTAAAACAAAAACATCAAATTAATCCAGTAATTACGCATACTACTAGAAAAGAGCGTCCTGGAGAAAAAAATGGGATTAACTATTATTTTGAAAATAAGGAAAGTTTTGCCCGTTTACATTTACTAGAAGCAGTTAACTATGCAGGCAATCAATACGGATCTTCTATAGAGGGGATTGAGCGGGCTTTAGCTAACCAAAATTTAGCAACGATTGTGTTAGATACCGCTGGTGCAATTACCTACCAGAAGAAGTTAAAAGAGCAGGCTAAAATTATTTTTCTGAGTGTTTGCCAAGCAGATGAATTAAGGGATAGAATGATAAGTCGGGGAGACTCATTAGCAGAAGTAGAAAAACGGATTAATAGCAAAGAAGATAATCGTGATTTGAGCTTACCGGATGAACTTTTAGACCATGCGACGGTGATTTATAATGAGAACTTAGACCAAACTCTGCATGAGGTTGACCAAATTATTGAAAAATTAAATAAGCATTAATTAATATTTAATTTAAATAAGAAATAATAGACAGTAGATAAATAAAGGAGATGACTAGTAATGAAAAGAGTTCCACCAATTATCACCCCATTTGCAATTGTAGCGATTAGCTTAGCACTAGGGGCCACCAACGTGGTAACTAATACAGTTACTAATACTCAAGAAGGGGCCAAAGTAACAAATACGCCTACGACCCAGAAGACGGATACAAACACCAATCAAACCACTCCGACTACTAGTGATTCAAGTGATAAAGATAAAAAGACTACTCAAACTGATTCAACTAACAAAGATAATAATAAAAACAGCACTAATACCAATACTAACAACAACGCTAATAGTACTGATACCACTAATAAAGATACGAATAAGACTACTACAGACGCTAACAATAGTAGTAATAACACCAACAAGACTAGTGGCAACACCACAAACCAAAATAACAATTCTAGTGGAACCAATAATTCAGGTGCTGCTACAACGAATAATACTGATCAAACTAAAACTAATAGTTCAAACAGTAACGAAGGAGGTAACTAGTTATGTTTAGTATGTTGGATTTAATTAATTCATGGCTAGCTTACATTAACGTTGGAACCAAACTAAAATCTCAAATTTACACTATTTTAGGTTTTTTTGGGTGGGGTTATATTTGCTACATTACCTACCGATTTTTAGTGAATGGTGCGACTAATCGGGGACTATTATTACTATTGATTTCCGTTTTAATGGCATACTTTTTATATTTAAACATTATTTACTATTTTACGAAGAAGAGTTCCAAGTTGGATATCACTCCCGTTATTAATAAAGTTCTTCACATCAAACCTGCCGAAGAAACTGAAGGACGTAAAAATCCTTATCGGGAATACAACATTCCTGCCAATGGTTTGTACGATAAAAGAAAGGTAATTCCAGCTAGTATTTCATCTGATAATGTAGAACAAAAGATGATTAATGATTTAGCGCTTCGGATGATTCAAAATAAGCTTCTAAGAGAAGATTATGCCGGGATGAGTGAATCACAGCTAAAGCAATTACTTGCCAAGGATGAAGATCAAATTTTTGCAATTGGAAAAGGGGCTTTAATTCCCTACTTTTCAATGAAGTTTAAAGATGGTGATTATCTAGTTTACGCCGGAATCAATGAATTAGAGGCCCAACAAGTTGGTAAAATCAAATCAGTGGGTCTTCAAAAAGTGAAAAATATTGATCCTACTGAGATTAAGTTATACCTTGCGGGTGCCTACTTGACCGGTGGAAAGTATTGTATGAAGGGTCGGACCGGGATTCTATACGATGTTACTAATTATCACATCGAACTTCAGGTTGCTTATGAACGTAGATAAAAAGAGTCTATTACAGGACTCTTTTTTGGTTTGATTAACATTAATTAGTTGACGACTAAAAAAAATGTTGTTAGTATTGTTCTGATTAAGATTTTTATAAAAAATAACGAAATGTCTTTCGGCCAAACCGACATGATTTGTCTGAAAGACCTTTTTTTGTTTGAGAAAGGTGATGTGTATTATGGCTGATAAAAAACAAGTGACTGAAACTGATGATTTATCAAGAGGATTAACCTCTCGACATGTTCAGATGATTGCGATTGGAGGGGCGATTGGAACCGGATTGTTCTTGGGTTCCGGAACTGCAATTAAATCGGCAGGTCCAGCGTTAATCCTTGCTTATCTGATCACTGGTATTTTTTCATATTTAATGATGCGAGCCGTGGGTGAGCTATTATTATCTAATACTAAACTTCATTCTTTTATTGACTTTGTACGTGAATATTTGGGTGGAAAATGGGAGTTTGCAATTGGTTGGGCCTATTGGTTAAGTTGGGCCAGTTTAGCCATGGCGGACTTGACGGCTTCGGGGATTTATCTTCGATTCTGGTTCCCACAACTACCGCAATGGGTAACTCCATTGATTGTTGTTGCAGTCCTAGTTGGTTTTAATCTGATTAACGTGGCTTGGTTTGGTGAGTTAGAATCTGCCTTTTCAAGTATTAAGATTTTTGCCATCATGGCTTTGATTGTAGCCGGAATTTGGATGATTGCAGTTGGGTTCCATACCCAAGGAAACACGGTTTCATTATCTAACCTAGTTAACCACGGTGGTTTCTTTGCTACTGGTGGAATTGGTTTCGTTCTAGCTTTCCCAATGGTAATTTTTGCCTTTACTGGGATTGAAATGGTTGGTTTAACTGCCGGAGAAACTAAGAGTCCGGAAAAGGATATTCCCAAAGCAATTAACTCCGTACCATTTAGAATTGGAATCTTTTACGTTGGTTCAATGGCAGTAATTATGTCAGTTTATCCTTGGAACCAAATTAACGCTAGCCAATCACCATTCGTGCAAGTGTTCTCCGGTTTAGGAATTGGGTTTGCTGCTAACTTGATTAACTTTGTGGTATTGACTTCAGCATTATCTGCTGCCAATTCAGCAATCTTTTCAACTTCAAGAACCCTTTACATTCTAGGAAAGAATGGTCATGCGCCAAAATCATTTAGTAAATTATCTAAGAACAACGTTCCCTTTGTGGGAATCTTAGTTTCATCATTGGTATTCTTAGGAATCGTCCTATTGAACTACTTCTATCCAAGTGAAATCTTCGTATTGATTACAGGGGTTGCAACCATCAGCTTTATCTTTGTATGGTTGATTATTATGTTTGCCCACATTCAATACAAGCGCACGGATGGTATTCAAAACAGTAAGTTTAAGATGCCATTGTTCCCAATTAGTAGTTACCTAACCATTTTATTCTATGTATTTGTGTTAGTCGTACTAATGTTTAATGCGGAAACTAGAATCTCTGTCATAGCAACAGTGATTTTCTTTGCAGTAATGATTGGTGGTTACATGTTCTGGCAACATAAAGAAAAGAGTTTAACTAAATAACATTTAAAAACCCTAGGTTAGATATCTATCTAACCTAGGGTTTTTTTATTGCTAAATTAAGGTAACAAAAAAGCTTGATTCAATTAATCATTGAATCAAGCTTTTAGTTTATTTGTTTTTATGAATAACTTCGTAATAGTAAACGGGAATTCCTAGAGCAACAATTGCAAGAGAACAAATAACTCCGATGGGGTCAGAAAAGATTTCTGAGATAATCACGAAGAGTGAACCTAAGATTGCCACAATTGGAGTGAAGGGAAAGAGTGGAACTGAGAAAGCACGTTTGGTGCTAGGGTTTCTCTTTCTTAAGAGGAAGATTCCGATAAATGCCATTACGTAGAAACAGTAAATGGTAAAGATACAAAGTTCTGATAGTCGATCAGCGTTAACAAAACAAATCATCATACTAGCGATGAATAAAACAGCTATGATAGAAACGATTGGTGTTCTAGTCTTTTGGTTAAGGTATGCTAGTTGTTTTGAGAAAGGAAGTTGTTTTTCTTCAGCCATTGCGTACATGATCCGTGGGAAAGTCATAATCTTTCCGTTCATACAACCAACGATTGAAATGATGATTCCGATACTTAAAATCTTACCACCGATAACCCCAAAATCAGATTGGGCAATGTATGGGATTGCCGCAGTTCCTAAGTCGTGAACTTTTTGGGCACCGATACTCTTCAAAACTCCATAAGAAACAAGGAGATAGATTCCTAGGACGGCGATGATTCCGATAGAAATTGCTTGTGGAAGTGTTTTTTGTGGGTTTTTAACTTCTCCACCCAAGTTAGCAACTAGAATCCAGCCATCAAAGGCAAATAAAGTTCCTAGCATGGCAACTCCAAAACCACCAGCAGTAGTGTGAAGGCCTTTAACACTTTGTGATAATGCATCAGCATGGCCAAAGAAAAGACCAAATACGATAATTGCAATTACGGGAACTAATTTACAAATTGTTGTGATAATTGCAAAGGAAGCACCATAACGGTTAGGGAAGATGTTTAAGATTCCCACTAAGAAGACCGTTCCTAAGGCAATTGGAATGTTCCAAATTGCGGGGATGTGGAAGAAGTCACTAACTAGGACTGATAGATAAGAACCAAGCGCTGCAATCATTGCTGGTCCATAAACTATAATTTGCACCCATCCGGATAAGAATCCCCAGAATTTGTTGTACATTTCTTCCATGTAGGCATACAAACCACCAGTGCTAGGGATTTGGGATGCTACTTCTGCAATGGTTAATCCAGCAGCTAGGGTTAGCAAACCACCGGCTAACCAAGCTAGTAAGGCGGCTTTGGCTGATCCAGCATCATTAATAACGGCTGCTTGGCGGACGAAGATTCCGACCCCAATGATCGTTCCAATTACTAATGAAAGTGCTGACCAAAGGCCTAAGTCACGATTTAAGGATACTTTTTCCTTTGATTTTTCCATGATAATTCCTCCTTTTTGCCTAAAAAAAACGCCCATGACAGTTGTTAATGTCAGGGACGCTTGCGCGCGGTTCCACCCAGTTTCTTCTACAATCGGGTAGAAGCACTTTTAATAAGCATTTAGTTGTGTGTATTAAAGTGGCCAGTTAAGCTGCAGCATCTGAATTACAGAAGAAATCAGACTCTCTAAGAAGCAGTACTTAAGTATAAGCTTTAATATTATGTCGTAATTGTATACTGTACATATACAGTTGTCAACGTAAATGTGATTATTTTTCTAGATAATTTTCGTACCGAGCGACTTCATTTTCAGGCAAGTTAACGACTAGTTGGGTTCCTTCACCGGTATACGTGGTTGCTTGGACGTCATACTTGTTGTTAAAGGTATTGACGATTTCTCCTTTGGCAAACGGAATTAGGAAAGTTTGAGTCACGTAGTTGGCAAATAACTTTTCGCGAATAACATCAACTAAAGAAGCAATTGAGCTTTCATCTTGAGCAGAAATAATGAGATTGTCACCTTCACGACTAGGAAATTGGCTATCGGTTAAATCAGCTTTATTGAAGACTTTAATCATCGGAAGATCAGGCACCCCGATTTCTTTTAGGGTTTTTGCAGTGGTCTCCATCATTAATTCTTGGTTAGGATCTGAGTAATCAACCACTTGGATTAGTAAGTCGGCATTAGCGGCTTCGGCTAAGGTGGATTTAAATGCTTGGACTAGTGAGTGGGGGAGTTCACTAACGAATCCCACGGTATCACTGAGCAAGAATTGTTTATTGTCAGGAAGGCGAATGTCACGAACATTAGTGTCCAGCGTAGCAAATAGCATGTTTTTGACGAAAACCTGCTTGGCTTCGTTTTTTCCAAATTGCGAAACCAATTTGTTCATGATGGTTGATTTACCAGCGTTGGTGTAACCAATCAAAGCTACGGTTTTAATTTCATTAGCTAACCGTTGCTTGCTTTGAGTTTCTAGGGAACGGTCAATTTCTTTTAGTTCATTGCGAACGTGGTTAATTTGATGTTCAATGGTCCGTCTGTTTAACTCGATTTTGGTTTCACCAGAACCACGGTTAGCAAGACCACCACCAGCCGATTGTTGATCTAATCTTTGACTAGCACTAGTTCTTAAACGAGGAAGTTGGTATTTTAGTTTGGCCATTTGCACTTGAAGTTTGGCTTCTCTAGTTTGAGCTCGATTGGCAAAAATTTCTAAGATTAGGCCGGTTCGGTCAATTACCGTGGCTTTCGTTTGGTTTTCTAAATTACGAATCTGACTTGGACTAAGTTCATCATTAACCACGATGGTTTCGGCTTCAGTAGTTTCAATTAGCTGTGCTAAAAATTCCACTTTTCCCTTACCAAAGTATGAACCGCTATCGGGGTGGTCCAATTTTTGGGTCACCGTTTCAACCGATTCCATGTGGTTGGCGATGATTAAATTGTTTAATTCTTCCATTGAATAATCAAAGTTGCGGTTATTCAAGTTTAAACCGATTGTAATAACCGGAGTAGGTAAGTTTTCCATAGTTCTCCTTATTCGTTGAGGTCGGTCACGTGATTGTAGAATTTAGCGTGGTAGTCGTGACCATCAAAGACTAATTTAGTGACACTTCCATTTAAAATGGGTTCGGAAATATCGATATCGCTAAATTTGCTGACGATACTTCTAATCATACTACCATGGGCAACCACTAAGACGTTATCACCATCTTTTGCTGCCTGAGCAACTGCATCGATTCCTGGTTGAACTCGATTCCAAAAGGCTTCGTTGTCTTCGGCATCATGGTAGGGGTCTGCGGCTGCAATCATATCTCTGGTTTTTTCCATTGAAAATTTTTTGATCATATCTGAGTAAGTGTTAACTCCGTGTGGACCACCAATCATATTCCAAACTTGATTAGTATCATTTCCTTCAAAGTAGCCGAAGTTTTCTTCTCGTAGGGCTTTTCTTTGAATGGGTTCAAAAAGGTCTGCGGGATTTTGTTTTAAGATGATTCGTGCAGTTCGACTAGCACGTTTAGTATCACTACTATAGGCGGCATCAAACTTTAATTGTGATAAAAGATCCGCTGCATTTTCAGCATCTTTCACGCCCTTTTCGGTTAGGTCAGAATCAGCCCACCCTTGGATTCTTTTATAGCTATTTAGTTGGGTTTGTCCATGTCTGACAAAGTATAAATTAATTTGAGTCATGTAAATTTCCTCCGGACTAGTTTTCCTTAAATTTTATCATATTTCAAATGATAATAATCGTCTTTAGTTTATGGGTATGTTAGAATTATTAGTCGAGTTTAAACCGATGGAGGTGCACAATGACTGAACCAAATGAACTAAAAAAATTAGAACAAACCCATTTGAACTTTGTTAGAAAACAGATTGGAAAAGCAAAGGTTAAGATTGCTAAAACCATTCAAGCGGCAAAGTCAGGACAAAAAGAACTAGAAAAAGACTTTTACAACGATGTGCGGGTTAAGACCAGTACATACGGTGGCATGATTGAGACCGGGGTTTCCGTGCGCCAACAACAACAAATGTTGATGCAAAAGGAAAACCGCTGGCAGACCGCCACTCGGGATTTAAAAACTTTACAAAAATTAGACGATAACTCTTATTTTGCCAGAGTTGATGTTAAGGAAGCCAGTACTAATCCAGAAAAGATATACATTGGTTTGGCCTCCTTTACGAATCCAGATCAACCAGATGAATATTTAATTTACGATTGGCGAGCTCCGATTAGTAGTGTCTATTATGATAGCGGAATTGGGGAAATGACCTATAACGCACCGATGGGAAAACAGACGGTGGATGTTTCATTAAAGCGTGAGATTCAAATTAAAGATGGAATCATCAAAAACGTTTTGGATACGGATGAAGCCGTGGGTGATCCGTTGTTATTAGAAAACCTTAGTCACCAATCCAATACCAAAATGAAGAGTATCGTTGCTACGATTCAACAAGAACAAAATACGATTATTCGAGATACGGATGCGGGTTTACTATTTGTACAAGGGGTGGCCGGTTCTGGTAAAACAGCCGCAGTGTTACAACGAGTGGCTTACCTACTTTATCGCTACCGTGGCAATTTGAATCCGGGTCAGTTGATTTTATTTTCTCCTAACCAATTATTTAATGATTATATTAACCAAGTGTTGCCAGAACTAGGTGAACAAAACATGGTTCAAATGACTTATTATCAATTTATGAGTCGTAGAGTTCCACACCAAGAGGTAGAAACCCTGCAAGAACGATTTGAAGCCGAGGAACAAGGCAAGCAAAAAGACGTAGCTAAGTTTAAAAATAGTCTGGCTTTCTTTGACTTGGTGCACCAATACGCCAATGATTTAAACCAACACGACATCCAATTTAAAAATATTGTTTTCCAAGGTAAAGTTTTCTTCTCTAGTGAACAGATTAAAGAAATATACTACGGTTTTAATGATAACTATTCATTGCGAACTCGTTTAGAAGCCACCAAAGAAACTTTAATGAAGAAGTTGAATCATCACATTGGCTCAGAAATGAAGAAGCGGTGGGTGGAAGAAACCATCGAAGGACTTTCAAAAGAAGATCTTCAAATGATTTACGCCAAGTATGGTGATCAAGTTCAAGATAGCGATAAAGAATACAAATTTATTGCTAAAAAAATTGTTAAAAATGCCTTTAAACCAGTTGCTAAGCAAATTATGCGTCACCGGTTCTTTAGCATTAACAAACAATTTGCGCACCTTTTACATGCGGTTCCTAACTATCCAGCTTTTCAAGAAACGGGATTGGATAAACAGGATTGGAAACAAAGTATTACTAAGACCATTACTGCCTTTCAAGACGGTCAGATTAGCATGGGGGATGTGTCTATCTACCTTTATCTATTTGACTTAGTTACCGGAAAGCGCCCAGATACGCAGATGAGATATCTATTTATTGATGAAGTGCAAGATTATTCTCCATTCCAGTTGGCCTATTTGAAGTGGAATTATCCGAGAGCTAAGTTCACCTTATTGGGTGATTTAAACCAAGCAATTTTCACCAAAAATGATACTTCTATCATGAATGATTTGAAAACGATGTTTGATCCGGAAAAAATTCGAGTAATCAACCTATTGAAATCTTATCGTTCAACTCAAGAAATCACTAACTTTAGTAAGGGTCTGATTGAAGATGGTCAGGCAATCGAATCATTTTCAAGAAGTGGCTCAATGCCGGTCCTTGAGCAGGTCGAAAATCAAGATCAAGGTTTTGATCAAATCAAGTTACAAATTGAAGCTGATCAAAAACAAGAAGAAACGACCGCAATTATTGGAAAGACCCTTTCTGATTGTAAAGAGGTTGCGGAAGGCTTAGAAAAACGTGGGATTAAGGCAACCTTAATTAGAACCGAAAATCAACGTTTAGTTAAGGGAGCAATCATTGTTCCAGCTTACTTGGCTAAGGGACTAGAGTTTGATTCGGTAATCATGTGGAATGGTTCTGCAGCTCGTTATGCCAGCCCGGATGAAGATAAGTTGATTTACACAATTTGTACACGGGCCATGCATAGTTTGAAAATTATTGCAGTGGGACAACCAGCTCCAATCTTTACTCGAGTTCCCAAAACTGATTATGATTTGATCAAGGAGTAGGGAATGGATAACTTCTATGCTTATGATAAAGAAACGTGGGAACAATTTTATCCCACGAACTTAAATCCGATTACGAAGGCCGATTTAGAAAACTTAAAGGCTTTTAATGATAACGTTTCTCTAGATGACGTTACCAAAGTTTACATGCCATTGATTCACTTGATTAGTCAGGCAGTGGAAAATCAAAAGCAGTGGCAAAACAAAAAGAGTGATTTCTTAGGGCAAAGGGCGAAACGGATTCCGTTTATTGTGGGAATATCTGGAAGTGTAGCTGTCGGTAAGTCAACGACCGCTCGTTTGCTGAAATATTTGTTCGCTTACCTATTGCCCAACCGAAAGACCCAACTAATCACCACGGATGGTTTTTTATATCCCACCCAAACTTTAAAAGATAAAGGAATCTTGGACCGAAAGGGATTTCCGGAAAGTTATGATATGCAACGACTAATTAAATTTTTAGTCGATGTAAAAGAAGGACAACCAGAAGTTAAGGCTCCAGTCTATTCCCATCAGGTTTACGACGTGCTTCCAGATGAATTTGAAACGGTCACTAATCCGGATATTTTAATTATTGAAGGAATCAATACGTTTCAGATTCCAGAAGGACAAAATATTTATATCAGTGATTTTACCGATTTCTCCATCTATATTGATGCAGACGTAGATCTGATTGAAAGCTGGTTTTTAAATCGTTTTCAGCAGTTGTTGAAGACCGCATTTACGGATGAAAAAAATTACTTTTATAAATATACGAAATATTCCAAGTCGGAGGCATTAGCCATCGCTAAAAAGATTTGGAAAGAAATTGATTTACCCAATCTGAATGATTTTATTTTGCCGACTAGAGATCGTGCTAATCTGATAATTCATAAGGGATCACAACATGTGATTGATAAAATTTATTTACGTAAATACTAATAGATAGCCCTTTAGAAGCTACTTGCTTTTAAAGGGCTATTTTTTTTTGAGTAAAAATCCTTGCATCGTTTACAAATGTAAACTATACTAGGTTTACAAATGTAAACGAAGGTGGGATAGATATGGAAAATCAGGTTGAAGCAATTACTGGAGCTGAATGGAACGTAATGAGAATTGTTTGGTCCCTAGGTGGAGGAACCACTAGACAAATTATCCAAATGTTGCAGGATTCCTCTGACTGGAAAGATTCAACCATCAAAACGCTATTATCTCGGTTAGTTAAAAAGGGTGCGTTGCAGACCACTAAAGATGGAAATCGTTTTATTTATACTGCAGTAATTAATGAACAAGAAGCAATGGATCAAACTGCTTCGGAACTATTTAGCCATATGTGTTCAAAAAGAACTGGAAAAGCGCTTATTTCGCTATTAGAGAAAACGACGATGACAAAATCAGATTTAAATGAATTACAACGAGTGATTGAAAGTAAGTTGAAAACGGCGCCTGACAAGATTGATTGTAACTGTTTACCAGACGGTAGTTGTAAATAGAGAGGATGTTAATAAGATGGATATGAAGAATATGGATCATGAACACATGGATATGAGTCATGGTGAAATGAACCACGACCACATGAACCACGACCACATGGATCACGGTAATATGGAACATATGAATATGGATCATATGCACATGGGTCACGACATGGGTGGCATGGACATGGGACATGGTCACATGATGAATATGAACGATTTCAAACGTAGATTTTGGATTTCATTAGCATTGGCAATACCAATTTTGCTTCTTTCTCCCTTTATGGGAATTGTATTACCATTTCAAATTACATTTCCCGGGTCTAGTTGGATTGTGTTAATTTTGTCATCGATTTTGTTCTTCTTTGGTGGACAACCATTCTTTAGTGGAGCTAAGTCAGAAATGAGTTCTAAAGAGCCAGCCATGATGACCTTGATCACCATGGGGATTGGAGTGGCTTACTTCTATAGTATTTATTCGTTTGTAATGAATACCTTTATTAATCCCGATGGTATGGTAATGAACTTTTTCTGGGAATTAGCCAGTTTAATCGTAATTATGCTTTTAGGACACTGGATTGAAATGAATGCGGTTATGAACGCCGGCAGTGCGGTTTCTAAAATGACGGCGTTACTACCTAACGAAGCCCACCTAGTTCAAGAAGATGGTTCTGTGACCGACGTTGCGATTAATGAACTTAGTGCAGGACAAGTTGTTTTGGTACAAGCCGGTGAAAAGATTCCGACCGATGGAGTGGTTAAGAGTGGTAGTAGTGCAGTTAACGAATCGCTAGTGACTGGTGAATCTAAAGCAGTTGCTAAAAAAGCAGGTAACCAGGTCATTGGTGGTTCAGTTAATGGCGATGGAACGTTAAACGTTGAAATTTCAGCTATTGGTGAAGATGGATATCTTGCTCAAGTAATTAAGTTAGTTTCTGAAGCCCAAAAGGAAAAATCAAAGGCAGAGACTTTAGCCGATAAAGTTTCTCGGCAATTGTTTTACAGTGCTTTAGTTATTGGAATTTTAGCGCTAATTATTTGGACGGCAGTAACTGGATTTAGTTATGGAGTGCAACGGATGGTAACGGTTCTAGTAATTGCATGTCCACATGCTTTAGGATTAGCCATTCCACTAGTAGTTGCCAGAAGTACCTCAATTGGTGCTCAAAATGGTCTTTTGGTTAGAAATCGCCAAGCCATTGAAAGCGTTAAAAAGTTATCGTATGTATTTATGGATAAAACTGGAACTTTAACTGAAGGGGTCTTTAACGTAAATGCGTTGGAAACAACTTCTGATTTAAATAAAAACGAATTGCTCCAGATCTTTGCTGACTTAGAAGTTAATTCTAGTCATCCCTTAGCAATGGGAATTATAAATGAAGCTAAACGGTTGGGTTTAACACCCAATAAGGGATCTGAAGTTAAAGCAATCAAGGGAGTCGGCCTTCAAGGACAGGTTTCTGGAAAAGATTATCAAATTGTTTCGGCTAACTATTTAGATAAAAAGGCAATCAGTTATGATCAAAATCGCTTTAATGAATTAGCTAGTGCCGGTAATTCAGTTAGTTATTTAATCAGTAATAATCAAGTGTTGGGATTAATCGCTCAAGGGGATGTGATTCGCCCTGAGTCAAAGGACTTGATTAACTCATTAAGAGCTATGGGAATCACCCCCGTAATGCTTACTGGTGATAATGACCTAGCTGCGCAAAAGATTGCTAAATTATTAGGAAACATCGAGTATCGTTCACAATTACTACCAGGCGAAAAAGAAGCAATCATTAAAGATTATCAGAACAAAGGCCAAGTCGTTATGATGGTTGGTGACGGAATTAATGATGCCCCTAGCTTGTCTAGAGCAAATGTAGGGGTGGCAATTGGAGCCGGAACTGATGTGGCTATTGACTCAGCGGATGTCATTTTAGTAAAGAGTAATCCAGAAGATATCGTTGAATTTATTAATCTTGCCAGAGCAACTAATAAAAAAATGGTCCAAAACTTATGGTGGGGTGCCGGATACAACATCGTTGCCATGCCACTTGCCGTTGGTTTATTAGCACCCATTGGTTTGGTTTTATCGCCAGCAGTAGGAGCAATTATCATGTCATTTTCAACGGTAATTGTGGCAATTAATGCCCTTACCTTACATTTAAAACGGAAATAAATTAAAAAATAGCAGTTTGACGAAGTAGTTTAATTAAAGGAGATTAAAATGAAGATTAGAAAAATAGTGATTTCAGGAGTAAGTTTGGTCGCCGCATTAACTTTTTCAACTGGAGTTTTTGCAGCCAGTGAGGATTCTCATAAAATGGATTCGCATATGAATTCCATGAACCATGACAAATCAGGCGATATGAAGATGAGTTCTGATATGAAAATGCCAACTAACCTAGAAAAAGCTAAAAATCCGAAGTTTAAGGCCGGACAAAAGATTACGGTGTTAGCAACTCATATGGATAATATGAAAAATGCTAAAGGAAAAGTAGTTGCTGCTTATAACACTAAATTATATGAAGTTAAATATCAGCCTACTAACGGCGGTGAAATGGTAAAAAATCATAAATGGATTACTGCAAATGAATTCAAAGATATGAAGAAAAACCATAAAAAGGGTGATAAGGTGGTTCTTACTTCTGATCATATGGAAGGTATGAAGGGAGCTAAAGCAACCATTACTAACGTTAAGAATGGTCCTGCCTATGTGATTGATTATCAACCAACTAATGGTGGGGAAATGGTTAAAAACCACATGTTTATCGCACAAAATGAGTTAAAAGCTCGTTAATAGAAAAAGCCAAAAATAAATCATTTTTGGCTTTTTTATTTTGCAAAATTTAACATATGTTTTATTTTTTTAAGTAATAACTTAATTGCAAATATTTCAATTTAAAATTGTTTAACTTTTTTTAACATATTTTAACCATTTTCGCGAGAAAGTGCTATTATGGTTGGCGAAAGGGGCAATACATATGATTTATAACAAAAATAAATATAGTAGAGAATCTAATAAGAAAGTTTTACATAAAGTTAAAAAGAATTGGTTAGTATTTTCGATGTCCACTTTTGTTTTGCTAGGTACTTTATACAGCTTTACTAGTAGCGTAGAAGCTAATGATAATAGTGATTACACGAATAATAAAATAACGGCTGTAACGAGTGATCAAAATAGTAATGCAAAACCAACGCAGACTACAACTACCAATGATCAAAATAATAAAGTAGCAGAACCACAAAATTCAACTGCTACAACTGCACAGTCAGACAGTACTGCAAAAGCACAAACAGCAACGACAACTGCACAGTCAGATAGCGCAGTAAAGCCACAAGCAGCTACTGCAATTGCACAAGCAGAAAAAGTAGCAAAACCACAAGCGGTGACTACCGCTGCACAAGTTGATAATGAAGCAAAATCAACTAATGATACTGCCAAGAGTCAAAGTGAGGCCACTCAACCAGCCAAGGCTAATGCAGTAACTACTAATGATAGCACTATTAGTACCAGAGCAAATGCGGGTGAAAGTCAAACCGAGGCGGAACATACTGCTACCATTAAGTTTTGGGATATTGTTAACAATAAACCAGTTGATATATCAAGTGAAACCCGAATTGATTTAGTCAATAATTATAATCCACAAACGGGAATTTATACCTTTAAGGGAGCCCAAGGAGCTTCGATTGAAGATCCCACTTTCCCACTTCCTGGCTATAAAGCACTTAATGTTGATGAATTTAAGAACACCTTTATCAATGGCGGTGGTTTTTCAAACTGGAAAATGGTAGACCACGACGTTAACATGACAATTAATTTTGCACCTTTATCTAACATCCAAGTTAACTTTATGGATAAAGATAGTGGCAAGCCATTGTTAATATCAATCTTACCGACTGCATGGGCAACCACTAATAGTATTGACTATGAAAATGGTGACCCAGCTGCACCTTCCGCTTCTAAGTTTGAAATTAGAGCAATTAAGATTCCAGGTTATAAACTAGTTTCAAACCCAATTGTTGATGGACTTGTTGGTCAAGTTCAAACTAAAGATGATTCTAATCCAATTATGATTAACTTTGATTACGAAAAAGTTGATAAGTCAGCTACTGATAATGAAATTAATCCAGATGGTAAGCCACAAATTATTGGAATAAATTGGAGTTCAATGCCTGGAGCATTTAATGTAACTGGTGTTTATGGTGAAAAAATCAAGGATGAAAATGGAGATGTTACCGGTAAAGTTCAAGCTTTAGCAGATAAATATGCTAAACAAGGCTTTGCATACATTGGCTCCGTTGGTGGTGGCAAGAATGACGACTACTTTAACTATAGAGAAGCAGGAGTTTGGCTCCACTTTATTCCTAACCAATCAGTAACAGTTAAATATGTTGATGAAAAGGGTAATAGTTTATTGCCTTCAACGATAATGTCAACGAACGTTAATAATGAAAATCAAGCTAATGACGGAATTGATCACCAAAATCACTGGTATCCAGCAGGTAACTGGGTTGCTAAACCAAAAGAAATTACAAATTATACAGTGGATAGTAGTAAGAGTTCCAAAATTACTGCTGGTGAATACCAACCATTTACTCAAACCGTAACGTTTGTTTACAGTCATAATCAAGGTCAAGTAGTTGTAAATTATATTGATCAAGATGACAACAATAAGATTATCAAGAATGATGTTATCAAAGGTGACTTAGGTTCAAAGACCACTTATACGACTACTGATGAAATTCAAGAACTCGAAAAACAAGGGTTTGAATTAGTTCATGATGGTTATCCTAAAGCTGGTGAAACCATTACTACTAACACTCCAACTTATACAGTTACTTTGAAACACAAGACTAAAGAAGTAACTCCTAACAACCCAGGTCAACCAGGAAAACCAGTTGATCCAACTAATCCAACGGGACCTAAGTATCCAGCTGGAACGGATGTAAATTCATTAAGAAAAGTAATTAACCAAACCATTAATTATGTAGATGAAAATGGAAACGAACTTCATACCCCAGTTACAGACTCAGTTACCTTTGAAAGAACGGGAACTTTTGATGAAGTGACTGGAAAGGTTACTTATACTAACTGGAATGCCGATAAGGCCGCATTTAGTGAAAAGTACTCACCAGTAATCAATGGTTACTATCTCAAAGATAAGAGACAAGCAAAGATTGCAAGCAAGACTGTGAGTGTTACATCAAGTGATGATAACGAGACCGTAGTTTACGCTAAGATGGGAAGTTTGATTCCGGTAGATCCAAATGGAAATGAAATTCCAGGTGTTGATCACCCACAATATCCAAATGATCCAAAGGACCCAAGTAAACCAGTCAATCCAGTAATTCCAAACATTCCTGGAATGACACCTCTAGATCCAACGACCAACCAACCATTACAACCAGGCGATCAATATCCAATTGATCCAAGTCATCCTGGTGACAATACTTTAATCAAGTATATTGTTAACAAACCAAACACACCTAACCAACCAGTAGAACCTGCTAAACCAACTACTCCTAATAATCCGGTTAAGCCAGTAGTACCTACTAAACCAGCTGTGACTACTAAGCAAACAACGCTTAAGAACAATGCAACTACTGTTGCTAAGAAGCAGACTGTAGCAAATAACAGTCATAAAGCTAATACACCAGTTAAGAAGGCAACGTTGCCACAAACTGGAGAAGTAGAACAAAATAGTAAGTCATTATTGGGAGCAATTTTAGTAGCATTTACTGGAATTATCGGAATGATTGGACTAGGTAAAAAAGATCAAAAAGATTAATTTTTAAGTTGATTGCAAAAAGGCACTTTTTAAAAGTGTCTTTTTTGTTTGGCTAAGATTGTGGCAATGAAGGTGATTTGTTAAGATTAGCTTAGAAAAACTAACTAGTGTTGGAGAAAATTATGCAAGTAAAATGGAAAAGTAGCGAAAATCAAGTTATCTCATTAAAAAAATTTCTTCTTAAACAAGGAGTTAGTAATCGGATGTATAAAAATTTGAAAACCCAAGCGGATAGTTTTCAAATTAATGGCATTCAGGTTGATGCCACAACTAAAGTGCAGTCTGCAGATGTAGTGGTGGTAAACTTTCCGCCAGAAAAAGCGGATGATAATGTTTTAGTCAGTGAAAAACCAATTGAAATTTTAGCAGAAGACGATAACTGGTTAATCGTCAACAAACCAGCAGGGCTAACGTCCGTTCCGGGTCCTAGTAACCGCAGTGACACTTTAGTTAATCGGGTTAAGGGACATCTGAAAAAGAACGGAGCAAAAGATTTACGTCCCCATCTAATTACTAGATTAGATCGATTTACGAGTGGGGTGGTGTTGATTGCCAAACACCAACTAGCCAATAGTTATGCGAATCAAGCGCTCGCTAAACAAACCATTGATAAGCGCTACCTAGCGATTGTTTCCGGTAGCCTACAACCTGATCATGGTTTTATCGAAAAACCGATTGGTAGAGTAGGAAATAATTTCTATCGAGAAGTTTTAGAGGATGGACAGGCTGCTAAAACGGAATATTGGGTGGTTAAGCGACTGCCCAAGGCAACTTTAATCTCGGTGAAGTTATATACCGGTAGAACTCACCAAATTAGAGTTCATTTAACCAGTCTGGGTCATCCACTCTTGGGAGATGAATTGTATCAGGGACCTTTAAATGAGGGAATTTCTAGACAGGCGTTGCATGCAGAAAAGCTAACTTTTTATGATCCATTTCTAGCAAAGACCAGGTCGTTTAGCGCCAAATTGCCAAAGGATATGGATCAATTGCTGAATGAAAAGGGGTAACCAGATGGCAAACAGAGTGATAAAAAAATGTAAAATTGATGGAAAGAGTTTTCCGGCTCATGAAGGGAAGCTCTTCAAAAACATTGCTTCCCCGGTTAGAAAGCTAATTAGACTAAAGCATCCCGAAGTAAAGAATACCGATTTTATTTGTAATCGGGATGTTTTATTTTATGAAATTCAACACGTTAATAATTTAATTCAAAATGATAACAAGAGAAACAGTAAGTTAGACCGCCGACTAACTAAAACAATGGATGATGCTAACTTTGAAATTACTGATGTTAACGACATTATGAAAAATAGTTTGACGTTTGGTCAGCGTGTTTCTGATGGAGTTGCTCGATTCGGTGGTAGTTGGACCTTTATTTTTATCTTTACCGGAATTTTAGTGGTTTGGATGATTTTAAACACGGTGGAATTATTTGGGATTCATTTTGATCGCTTTCCGTTTATTTTATTAAACCTTTTTTTGAGTTGTGTAGCTGCCATTCAAGCTCCCATCATTATGATGAGTCAAAATCGGTCAGCTGATTTAGATCGAATGAACGCAGAAAATGATTATCACGTTAACCAAAAATCAGAACAAGAGTTGCGAATCTTGCATGCTAAGTTAGATTTGTTATCACGCGAACAAGTGCCGCACAATATTGACATTGCCAGGATTCAAATGCGAATGATTGGGGAATTACAACGAGAAATCATGGGTCTTCGAGAAGATATTTCGGAATTAAAAGAAAAAAGTAAATCAGAATAAATTTAGATTGTGATAAAATACGATTAGATAAAAGAGGAGGAAGGCCAGTGGAAGATAATATAAAGTTGGGAAATGAGACCTTTAACAAAATGATGTTTACGCTAAAGGTGCCAGTGACCCAAAAGAACCATAAAGATTACAAGTTCAAGAACTATGAAATGAGTGAAATTGCACCAGATATTTGGGCAATGCCCGTTTATATGACGGATGAAGATGACTTTACGTTGTTCTTTATTATCACAAAGATTGAAACCGGGGAAACCGTGATGGCCTTTTCAGAAGGAATTGCTGAAGCAGATGGTAATTTTAATCTTAGTCAACCCATGAATACGGGGAAGGGATTAAACCTTTTAAATGAACATAATGTAAAACAAGCAGAACAAGTCCTTCACTTTTTAAATCAAATTTCAAAAGCAAATGAAGGTAATTGGAGAATTGTCTCCGAAAGCGAGGAAAAATAGTATGGCTCAAATTTATTTAGCAAGTCCCTTTTTTAGCGACGAACAAATTAAACGAATTGAAGTAGTAGAACAAGCGCTTAGCGATAATAAGACGGTCGTGGATTTCTTTTCACCACGAAAAAATCAAGAAGCAAGTCATCCCGAGTTCACCAAACCTTGGGCTAAAGAAATTTACCAAAAAGATATTGATAACGTTAAGGCCTGTGATGCCGTGGTGGCCATCATCGACTTCGAAGGTAAGCACGTGGATAGTGGAACTGCATACGAAATTGGTGCCGCAGTAGCAATGGGTAAGCCAGTGATTGTCTTTCAAGAAAAAGATAATAACGTTAACTTGATGATTTCAGAAAGCTTACACGCGTACTTAAAAACTGGTGAAGAAGTTGCCAATTATGACTTTAATAAAATGCCAAGCAACGAATATGATGGTGAATTTATTTAAAAGGGGACTTTACAATGCATGATCATGATAATCAATTATCAGGAAAACGATTCTTAGAAGTGACGGTGTTAAACAGTTTAATTACCGTCGTGGAATTTTTAGGAGGGGTCTTTTCTGGTAGTCTTTCGCTATTATCGGATGCAATTCATAATCTAGGTGATTCTTTATCGATTATCTTTAGTTATGTAGCCCATGTCATTAGTAAACGAAAACAGACTCAAACCAATACCTATGGCTTTAAACGAGCCCAGATTTTGTCAGCCCTCTTTAACGCGTTGTTCTTAGTGATTATTTCCGTTTTTTTGATTGGAGAGGCCATTAGTCGAATTGGTCATCCTGAAAAAATCGATGGAATGGTAATGTTAGTGGTAGCAATTATCGGAACGATTGCGAACGTGCTTTCCACCCTTTTATTGAGTAAGGGAGCCAAGCATAACCTTAATATGAAGGCCACCTACCTTCATTTACTAAGCGATGCTTTATCTTCGGTAGGAATTATAATTGGAGGAATCTTAATTCAGTTTTATAACTGGACGATTATTGATCCCATTATTACCATGATTGTTGCCGTTTATATTATGTGGGAAAGTTGGCCCATTATTAAAAAATCGATTTCGATATTAATGGAAGGCTCACCTAACTTAGATTACCAAGCAATTCATCATGATTTACTGGAAATCAAAGAAGTTAAGTGTGTCCATCACGTCCATGCGTGGATGGTTGATGAAAATAGTATTGTGTTTTCAGCTCACATTAACCTTGCTGATTTACGGTTGAGTGAGGTGCAAAATGTTTATGATGAAATTAATCAACTTTTGCAGGATAAATATCACATTGAACATGTGACAATTCAACCAGAAACCACTCGAGGAGAAAACGAAGATTTCTTCTACGATAAGGATAAAGATATCTAACCAAAAAAGATGACAGCCAGTTGGCTGTCATCTTTTTTATAGTGATTAAAGAGTTGCGTCGGGATCAATTTCGTTGGTTTTAGTTACGTACCATTCGTCCCAATCGGTCGTAGGATTACCGTTTTCAAAGTAAGTTTGAGGTAGTTCCTTGATAAGCGTCATTACTGATTCTGAATCAAAGGTTAGTACATAGTGATATAATTCAGAAGGAATCTTGTTACTAACATCTAAAATGGTTCTGTTAATAACAGCAATTACATGGTTAAAATCATAAGTAGTCATAACGTCTAGTTCTTGGTTTTTAAAAAGTTTTACGTAAAATGGAATAAAACTTTCTGCTACTTTTGCTTGTGCTGCTTCGTTTAAATCTGTAAATGATAAATTGTCGCTCATCTAAATTTCTCCTTTGTCTAAAAACGGATACTATAAGTTTATTATAGCGGTATGTGCGACGTACGTAAAATAAAATTTTTAAATAAGATACTAAAAGATGCTTTTTTTTGATATCCTATAGTGATAGTAGAAAGGTGGCGGTTGGATGTTTAAACAAGAAGAACCTAAAAAGACACGAGAATATAAAAATAAAGTTGTGCAAACTTGTTTATTAGCCAGTAAAATTTTGATTGAAAATGGTTCTGAATTAAACCGAGTTTCAGATACAATTGAGCGAATCGCGGCCAATGCCGGTTTGGATGATTTGCATGCCTACGTTACCATTACGGGGATTATGATTTCTTCCAATGACGAAGCGGGAGCCCAAATTAGTGAAATTGAAAAACGAAATTTTGATTTAAGAAGAATTGCAGCAGTGAACCGCTTGTCACGGGATTTTGCCAATCATTATATTTCTATCGATCGCTTCTATCGAGTGTTAAAAAAAGTAGAAAAAGTGGGACTTTATTATCCTAATTGGTTAATGATGATTTCTGCAGCCTTAATCTCTGGTTCAATTACCGTGGTATTCTTTAATGACTACCCCGATTTTTTCATCACGTGCTTAGTGGGAATGCTCGGTTGGGTTATTTTCACGTTAGTTTCTAATCGAGTGAAAGCGAGTTTCATCAGTGAGTTTATTGCAGCCGCTGCCATTGGAGCACTTAGCATTTTTGCGGTTAATATCGGACTGGGTAAAAGTATTGATAATATCATCGTTGGTTCCGTGATGCCGTTAGTTCCGGGAGTTCAGATTACGAATGCGTTTCGGGATTTGATTTCTGGAAACCTGATTAGTGGACCCGCCCGAGGAATTGAAGCCTTGATTTGTGCATGCGCATTGGGTTTTGGCGTTTCACTATCATTGATTTGGTTAGGATAGGTAAGAGAGAATGTTACATTTAATTGTGGTAATAGTTGGGGTATACGTAGCAACTTTAGGATTTGCAATCTTGATTAACGTAACCCCCAAGGATTTAAATATGGGTGGAATTGTTGGAGTGGCCGGCTACTTGGTTTATCTGGCTTACTTTAACTATTCTAACGGTGGCTACGTTGGTGGAAATGTCTTTGGAGCCTTTACGATTGGGATTTTAGGAATGTTAGCCGCAAAAAGGAAAAAAACTCCGGTGATTGTCTTTAACATTCCGGCACTAGTTCCGCTAGTTCCAGGAGGACAGGCCTATCAAGTTATGAAAAACATCGCGATGAACAATTCCCACACCGCGTTCTTTTATTTGATGCAGGTTTTAATGATTGCCGGATCATTAGCAATGGGATTTTTATTATCTGAGCTATTTATTCAACTATATAATTATGTTTTAAGGAACTTAAGAAAACGAAAACAATCTCTGTGAGGTGGTTTTCGTTTTTTATTTGAGGATAGATACGATACCATGAACCTATACTTTAAATGATTTAACTAAATGAAGGGAAGCAGAAATGTCAGATTTATTTGCCAAAGGAACAATTGAAATTCGGGGTGCACGCGAAAATAATTTGAAAAATATTAATGTTGATATCCCCAAACATCAAATGACGGTTTTTGCCGGTTTATCAGGTTCTGGGAAGTCATCATTAGTTTTCGACACACTGGCTGCGACTTCACGAAGAGAATTAAACGAAACGTTTCCCAGCTTTACGCAACAGTATTTACCTAAGTATGGACAACCAGAAGTAGATGAGATTAAAAACCTGCCTGTCGCAATTGTGGTGGAACAAAAAGCAATTGGGAGTAATTCTCGTTCGACTTTAGCCACGTATACGGGAATTTATTCAGTGTTGCGCTTAATGTTTTCACGAGTGGGACAACCTTGGGTGGGTTATTCGGATTGGTTTTCCTTTAACCTACCGCAGGGAATGTGTCCAAAGTGTCAGGGTTTGGGCTTCGTTGATGAAGTGGATGAAACGCAACTATATGATCCGGATAAGTCATTGAATGAAGGGGCGATGACCTTTCCCGGCTTTCAACCAGGAACCTGGCGTTGGAAAGAATACGGTAACAGTGGGCTCTTTGATTTAAATAAGAAAATTAAGGACTACACCCCTGAGGAATACGATTGGTTCATGCATGCCGAGCAACAAAAGTTAAAAAATCCACCGGCCAAATGGGGAAGAACGGCATTGTATGAAGGGCTAGTTCCCAGAATGATGCGGTCTGTAATTCACAGTGCTTCGGGGAAACACCATCAAGAAACCTTAGACAAGATTGTAACGCGGAAAACTTGCCCTGAGTGTGGCGGTTCGCGCTTAAATCCCAATGCCTTAAAGAGTAAAATTAACGGCAAAAACATTGCCGAAGTTTGTCACTTGGATTTGGTTAACTTGTTGCAGTACCTAGATACTATTACTGATCCCATTGCCAAAACCATGGTTCGAGAACTAAAGAGTAAGATTAATGCCTTAGTCGAGATTGGTCTAGGTTACTTATCGCTTGATCGGGGAACCGATACGTTATCTGGTGGTGAGGCCCAGCGAATCAAGATTGCTAAGTATTTGACCAGCTCGCTTTCTGATTTGGTATACATCCTAGATGAACCTAGTGTGGGGCTTCATCCACATGATATCCAGTTAATTACTAAGTCACTATCAAAACTAAAAGAACAAGGTAATACGGTGGTCTTAGTTGATCATAATCCAGAAATCATCAAAGCCGCAGATTATGTCGTGGAAGTGGGTCCCCAAGCTGGAAGTGGTGGGGGAAACATTACCTTTTGTGGTACCTATCCACAGTTACTGGCTTCCGATACCATTACGGGTAAAATGCTCCGCCGTCCGCTTCACTTTAATGAACCACGGAAACCCAAAGATTGGTTAGCGGTTGAAAACGTCACGCAGCACAATCTGAAAAACGTTAGTGCCAAGATCCCATTGGGAGTTATGACGGTCTTATCCGGTCCTGCGGGTTCGGGGAAAAGTACGCTAGTGAACGCCATTAAACAAAAAGTTGCTGGGCAAGAATACGTCGACTTAAGTCAGAAAGCAGCGGGAATTAACATTCGTTCTACGCCAGCGACCTATTTAAAGATTTTGAATCCCTTGCGAAACTTATTTAGCAAGGCTAACGGAGTGTCAACTAAGCTATTTAGTTATAATGGTGCCGGAGCTTGTCCACGTTGTAAGGGAAAAGGGGTCATGATTACCGAAATGGCCTTTATGGATCCGGTAGTGCAAGTTTGTGAGCTTTGTGGGGGTAAGCGGTATAGCGAAGAAGCATTGCAATATCAATATCATGGCAAAAACATTGCCGAAGTTTTGCAGATGTCAATCTCTGAAACGGTTGATTTTTTTGCGGATGTTCCTAAAATTCACCAAAAGGTTAGTTTGTTAGAAAAGGTGGGGTTAGGTTATTTAAACTTGAGTCAATCGATGACGACCTTATCTGGTGGAGAAGTGCAGCGAGTTAAATTAGCGCTAGAACTAAACCATAGCGGGACCATTTATTTCTTAGACGAACCTACCACCGGTTTGCATCTAGAGGATACGGAAAAATTAATTAAATTGTTTGAAGAGTTAGTTAATCAAGGAAACACCTTAATCTTGATTGAACATAATTTAACGTTGATTAGTCAGGCAGATTGGTTAATTGATATGGGACCGGATGCCGGTAAGTATGGTGGTGAAATTTGTTTCGCTGGTTTCCCCCAGGATAGCTTGGTAGAAAAAGATTCACGCACGGGAAAATCCTTAAAATTACAAATGGATACCAAAAAAGAGTAACCAGTGGTTACTCTTTTTGTCTTTTAGAGATTAAAAACTAATCCTAAAATGAAGCTAATGATTAAAATGATTAAAACGATGGTGGTAATCCAAACGTAGGTATAATCCCCTTCCTTATAAAAGGAGTAGATGGAAACTACTACTCGTAAGACGGGCGTTAAAATTAAAGCAAAAATTCCCAGCATCATCATGGAATAGGGTTTTAACTGGATGATTCCCGTCCAAATTTCACCAAATGACTTGGCGTAGTAGTTATCGGAATAACCGAGTCCACCCTTTAGTAAGAATAACAACAATCCTAAAATCATAATGGCGGAGGCAATGATAACCCCCCAGCGTAAAATCTTACCGATGATTCCTTCAACTCGTTTAATTTCAGCTTGTTGTTCGGTTTTATTAGTATTCATTTAGAAGCTCACCCCAAATCCTTTTAAAATCATTTGTAGTCCCAAGTAAACTAGAATGGGAATGAAGATGATTCGCATCCAGCGAGCGGGCATCACTTGCATGATTCGAGAACCGATTGCAGCACCGACGATGATTCCTAATGCCATGGGTACGGCAATTTGGGGTAAAATCGAACCGTTGAAAAAGTAAATGGTGGCACTAGCTGCGGCAGTAACTCCCATCATTAAGTTACTAGTGGAGCTAGATGGTTTTAGAGGCATTTTCATGAAGGTATCCATAGCGATAACTTTAAATGACCCAGAACCAATTCCTAACAAACCACTGGCAATCCCTGCTCCAAACATAACTGATAATCCGGCGGGGACGTTAGTAACTTTATAATCCACCTGTTTTTTTAAATTTTTATCGTAATAAGAACTGTTTAAATTTAATTTTTCGGCCAGTTTATCAGATGAGGTGGCGTTGATTTGTTCTTGTTTTCCGCGTAATTTTTTAATCATATTGACTCCCGAAATGAAGAGGAGGAAGCCAAAGAGAATGTATAAGAACATGGGATTAATGACTCCGGTTAGCAGTGCTCCAGCAATGGCACCAATTGAGGTAGCTATTTCTAAAAACATAGCCACTCGAAGATTTAAAACGTTATCTTTAAGATAGGCAATGGTTGCACCGGAGCTCGTGGCAATCACGGCGATGATACTTGCTCCAATTGCATACTTAATATCTAGGCCAAATCCGAGGGTTAAAACGGGGGTGATAATCATTCCCCCACCAATTCCCAAGATTGAACCTAGTATCCCAACTCCAATACCAACAATTAACATGATGAGAATACTATTGATCATAAATTTCTCCTTCGTTTTTTTCTTAATTTTACTATAATATTTGAATATTTAAAATTAAATGAAGAAACCAACGTGGATTAATGCAGTGTGTTATACTTTCACTATCAAGAAATGGAGGAAGTTTTATGCTTATTAAAAAGGATCCAAGTCGTCCTTATAAATTGGGGATTGCATTCGTAATTATGTCTATCTTAGCAATTGCCGTAAAATTAAAATTTGGCTACGTCGACTTTTTAGATACGGTCTTTATTGGGGCGATTCAACATTCCCAATCAGATTTATTAGAAAAGTTTTTTACGATTGTTAGTCTATTAGCTAGCCCTAAATTTGATTTGATTTGGATGGTATTATTAGCAATCTTCTTTTGGGGTTGCCGGTATAAGGTAACTGCAGTTTGGTCACTTTGCTTAATCGTTGGTGGAGATGTTTTAGGGTTTGTTTTAAAGCATATCATTGGTAGAGCTCGTCCTAGCCTTCATCTAGCTAGCGATGATGGATTTAGTTTCCCTAGTGGTCACGTTTTGGGAATGTTTTTAGTGATTAGCGCAGTCTGGATCTTACTAATTCCCATTGTAAAGGGAACTTCGAAAGCAGTTGTGATGAAGACCATTTTAGTGGTTTGGATGATTCTAGTGATGATGTCTCGAGTTTATTTAAATGCCCATTTCCCATCAGATGTGTTGGGAGCAGCGCTATTGGCATTTACTTGGTTACAAGTAGCCGAATATCTTTACATTAAATACAGTCCTCGACTTCAACAAATTAAAATTTTTAATAACAGTTTAGAGTAAGCAAAAAGACATTGATTTAATCAATGTCTTTTTATTTGATAATTTTAGCTGCCAAGGCAGATTGATAATGCTGTAGTGCAAAGTCCTGCGCTGCATTAGTGAAGCTTGCGACCGCTTTTTCATGAATGACGACCTGATAGCCTAAGTTATAGGCACTAATTGCGGTATGCAGAACACAAATGTCGGTTGATACACCGACTAGATGAACCGTTTGCACGTTGCGTTCGCGTAAACGAAGATCTAAATCAGTTCCCACAAATGAGCTATATCTGGTTTTATCCATTAACCAAACGTTATTTTGGTGCTGGTTTTGGTCGTACCAGGGTTTTAATTTGCCAAAAAGCTCGCGTCCCCAAGTACCTCGTTGGTTATGAGCCGGATATATTTTAGTTTCTAGGTGAAAGGGATCATCTTTGACGTGAACATCAGTAGGCAAGATTACGAACTGCTCGTTTTCAACAAATTCGTTGGCTAACTTAATGATTTCGCTTTCGCATTCTTGGGCAGCTTTGCCAATGGTAAGTGCTCCATGGTCTGCAACAAAATCATTCGTGTAATCAATGATTAAGAGGGCTTCTTTGTTAGACATATTTTAACTTCCTTTGATAATTTTTTAATTAAATCATACCTGAATTTAAAAAAGGTTGCATTTATTTAGCTAACAAACTATACTAAGTTCAGCATCTAAGGAGAGGCGCAATTCCTATCAGTAACCTTTGGGAGACTAACCAGGTCGAAGAAAAAGGGTGAAAGGAGAAATTGCCGAAACTAATAACGTGGTATGGAGTTAGTTGGGACTTGGTTTAAGAAGCCAAGAACTGTCGCATTGATAATGCGGGGAGCTTTGCAGACTAATGAATGAAAGTTTATTTAGACTCTTCTGGATTTTTTCAGAAGAGTCTTTTTTATTTGTTAAGCCCCTTACTTGTATTAATAGGAGGAGTTTTATTATGGCAGAAAAGAAACAAGTTAAGCGAGGATTAAAATCTCGCCACGTTTCGATGATTGCACTAGGTGGGTGTATTGGAACGGGATTGTTCGTTGCTAGTGGAGCAACCATTCACAATGCTGGACCTGGTGGTGCCCTAGTGGCATATATTTTAATGGGAATTATGGTTTACTTTTTGATGACCAGTTTAGGGGAAATGGCCACTAACATGCCAGTTTCTGGTTCATTTTCTACCTACTCAGCTAAGTACGTTGATCCTGCCCTAGGATTTGCTATGGGGTGGAACTATTGGTTTAACTGGGCGATTACGGTTGCCGTAGATATTTCGACCGTTTCGTTGGTGATGGGTTTCTGGTTCCCGCACACACCGGCTTGGATATGGAGTGCCATCGCACTAGGATTGATTTTCCTAATTAACGTCCTAGCGGTGTCTGCTTTTGGAGAAACCGAATTTTGGATGTCTCTAATCAAAGTGGTAACCATCTTTGTCTTTCTAGCAATCGGGATTTTGACGATTTTTGGAATTATGGGTGGTCATGCAACCGGATTAAGCAACTTTACCTATAAGGCGGCTCCATTCGTTGATGGGATTCCTGGAATTGTGAGTGTCTTTGTGGTTGCCGGATTTTCTTTCCAAGGAACTGAGTTAGTGGGAATCACTGCTGGTGAAGCGGATGATCCTCATAAGAGTGTTCCTAAAGCAATCCATGAAGTATTTTGGCGGATTATTTTATTCTACTTCTTAGCCATCTTTGTGATTGCAGCGGTTATTCCTTACACTAGCCCTGATTTACTAGGTTCATCAGCTACTGATGTGGCAATTAGTCCCTTTACAATCGTATTTAAGCGGGCTGGTTTATCAGCAGCTGCTAGTGTGATGAACGCCGTTATTCTTACTTCGGTAATTTCATCTGCTAACTCTGGAATGTACGCTTCTACAAGAATGCTTTACGCCATGTCTGATGAAGGATACGCTCCTAAATTCTTTGGTAAAGTTAATAAGAGTGGAATTCCGTTTATGGCCTTACTTGCCACCACGGTAGTTGCACTTCTAACTTTCTTAACTAGTTTAGTTGGTCCAAAGATTTACCTTTGGTTAGTTGCCGCTTCTGGTTTAACTGGATTTATTGCTTGGTTTGGTATCGCACTTTCGCACTACCGGTTTAGACGAGCATTCATTAAGCAAGGTCACAGTTTAGACGAGTTGAAGTTCCATGCTACCTGGTTCCCATTTGGTCCAGTCCTTTGCTTGCTTCTATGTATTGTGGTAATTGTGGGACAAGATTTAGGTTCCTTTGCCAAAGCTGACTGGTTCCAAATTGGAGTTACTTACATGAGTGTTCCTCTAGTGTTAGGACTTTACTTTGGTTACAAGCTAATTAAGAAAACACACATCATTCCACTGGATGAAGTTGACGTAGCACCAGCTAAATTAGAAAATCAAACTGAAAAATAATTTGGCGGTTTTTCCTAATTATTTAATGATACAATGGGAAATGCGCTTTACTGCATTTTCTTTGGAGGAGATAATTAGATGATTGTTTTATCAGGAACGATTGGGGCAGGGAAAACCTCCCTTACTACTTTGTTAGCAGAACATTTGGATGCACCAGCATTTTACGAATCAGTGGATGATAATAAAATTTTGCCACTGTTTTATCAAGATCCTAAAAAGTATGCCTTTTTATTACAAATTTATTTTTTGAATAAACGATTAGATTCAATTAAGGAAGCTAACCAAAATAAATTAAGTGTAATGGATCGCTCAATCTTTGAGGATTCCTTGTTATTCCATTTAAATGCAGATTTGGGTCGTTCAACCGATACCGAAGTAGAAATCTATGATTCGCTATTACAAAACATGTTAGAACCGTTACCAGAAACTGATTTTCAAAAGACACCGGACCTATTAATTTACATTAAGGTTTCTTTTGAAACGATGCTAAAAAGAATTCAAAAACGGGGTCGTTCTTACGAACAAATTGAAAATGACCAAGGACTTTATCAATACTATCAAGAATTAAATCAACGCTACGTAAAGTGGTATGAAGATTATGATTTGTCTCCTAAAATGGTGATTGATGGTGATCAATTCGACTTTATGTTGGATGATGATGCTAAACAAGCTGTTTTAGCTCAAGTTGATGAAAAATTAAAAGAAGTATTAGATTAAACGATTTGGGTGTTGTATAATATAGAAAAACAAACGAGTGCCTATCTAGTAGACTTACAGAGAGATAACGTTGCTGAGAGTTATCGGTCGAACATTCCAGCATTTAAAAAGGGCAGTTAATCCTGCACGGTGATTACCGTTACCAATCATAATTAAGGGCCTATTTGAGAATAAATAGGAACTTGGGTGGTACCGCGAAAAAAAGACCTTCGTCCCAATGACGAGGGTCTTTTTCTATACTCAAGGAGGAATTACAAATGTTAGATATGAAAATGATTCGTCAAAACGCTGACTGGTTTAAAGGTAAGATGGCCGATCGTGGCGTTGCGGGCGAAACAATTGATAAATTAATGAGTCTGGATGAACAACGAAGAGAGTTAATCGTGAAGAGCGAAACTTTAAAAGCAGAAAGAAATGAAGTTTCAGACCAAATTTCACAATTAAAACGAAACAAGGAAAATGCGGATGCTCCAATTAAGCGGATGCGTGAAGTGGGTGCTGAAATCAAACAACTTGATGTGGACTTAGAAAACATCAAGGCTGAACAAAATGATATTGAAGATCACCTACCTAACATTCCAAATGACGATGTTCCAGTTAGTTTGACCGAAGAAGGATCAGTGGAACTTCGCAAGGTGGGGGAACCCCGTCAATTTGACTTTAAACCAAAATCACACGATGAGATTGGGGAACAACTCGATATCTTGGACTTCAAACGGAGTGCTAAGGTAGCTGGAAGTCGGTTTGTGTACTACGTTGGAACGGGTTCAATCTTGGAAAGAGCCGTTTACAACTTCTATCTTGATCAAAACGATAAAGCTGGCTATACAGAAATCATCCCACCATACATGGTGAACTCAGATTCAATGTATGGAACCGGACAATTTCCTAAGTTTAAAGAAACCAAGGCTGGATTTGAAATCAAAGATAGTGATTTAACGATGATTCCAACTGCCGAAGTTCCTTTGGTAAACTACTATCGTGACGAAGTCATTCCTACCGAAAAACTTCCGGTTAAGTTTACTGCTTTATCACCAGCATTTCGTTCAGAAGCCGGAAGTGCTGGTCGTGATACTAAGGGATTAATCCGTTTACACCAATTTAATAAGGTGGAAATGGTGCAATTTACGAAACCAGAAGATTCTTGGGATGCCTTAGAAGACATTACTCACCAAGCAGAAACTTCATTACAAAAACTGGGAATTCCATATCACGTGATTACATTAACCAGTAGTGATATGAGTTTTACAGCCGCCATGACCCATGATATTGAAGTTTGGATGCCTTCACAAAACTGTTATCGTGAAATTTCAAGTTGTTCAAATACAACTGATTTCCAAGCTCGTCGGGCTCACATTCAATACCGTGATGAAAATGGTAAACTTCAATACGTGCACACTTTAAATGGATCAGGACTAGCGGTTGGAAGAACCGTTGCCGCAATTATCGAAAACTTCCAAAACGAAGATGGAAGTGTGAACGTTCCCGAAGCATTACAACCTTACATGCACGGTCTTAAGAAAATTACTAAGCAAGACTTGTTTTAATAATTAAAAAGAAGTTCAACGATTTCGTTGAGCTTCTTTTTTGCATGTATTAACCAAAAATGTTTTACTGGAACAACGATTTAAACAGAAGGGAGTCTATGATGGAAAAAGTATTTGTAATTGGGGCCCACGGACATGTGGGACAACAATTAGTGACTGAATTAACTAATGCGGGGATTGAAACCTATGCGGGACTTCGAGACCTGGAACAAGCATCAGATTTACAGAAAAGCGATTTAGTTAAACCAACTCAGTTTGATTTAAATGAACTACCCGATGAGATGAGTTCTCAATTAAAAGCTAGTGGAGCAGATGCAGTAGTCTTTAGTGCTGGTTCCGGTGGTAACACTGGTGATGATGCGACCTTGATGATTGATTTAGATGGGGCAGTCAAAGCGATGGAAGCAGCTAAAGACGCTGGGATTAAGCGTTTCATTATGATTAGTGCGGCTGCTAGTGATAATCGTAAACTTTGGGACCGGTCAGGACTTAAGCCATACATGATTGCGAAACACTATGCTGATCAAATTTTAGCTCATTCCGGATTGGACTATACGATTTTACGACCGGGTTCATTAACTAATGATGACCAGACCGGCCGAATCAAATTGGTCGGAGATTCAGATGCAGAAGTTGCTAACCTCTCCGTTGCCAGAGCGGATGTTGCTGCCGTTATTAAAACTATTTTGGATAATCCGGCAACCTATCAAAAGATTTATACTTTTGGAAGCGGTGCTAGTGAGATTGAAACGGCATTTGACTAAAAAAGATTTAGACCATGCGGTCTAAATCTTTTTTAGTTAGTAGGAATGTGGAGTTGAGCACTGTGGTTATTAATTTGATAATGAATTTTTTGATTTCCACGGTTAGTCATTTCAAAATCAGTCCCGTATAAGATTACTGCTAATTTTCGGCCGGCAGGAAGCTTATAAAAAGTTGGTTGAAATTTGAGGTGGATTTGATAAAACTGGTTTGGAACAATCGACTCATTGATTTGGGTAGAAGTTCGATTTTGTAGGTTTAAATGAACTTGTGAAATCATCTTAAAGGGTGTTTCAGCCTTCGCAAGTTTAAATTCACGAAGATTGTCGGTATACCAACGATAACCTAAGTGAACTCCCTTAGGTGCCAGGATTTGTGGATTAACTTCTAAGCGCTTGGCATCACCTAAATCAACTAGGGCAGCATGTAACATTCCCAGGTTTTGATCACTTGCGATTGCTAAATCTAGTTCAACTTCACCGTTAATGGTTAAATCATGTTCAAGTGAAGCTGATACAGAGGCAATTCGTTGCTCGGATAATTCGGGATTATTTAGGTCATATAAATGGTGCTTCCAAAGTTGAGCGGCTTGGCAATACTTTTGATATGACGCTTCTGGGAGTTCGTTTTTAAACTCTGATTTATCAAAATTAAGTGATTGGGTCACCACTTTATCTGATAACCAATTTTTAGGGGTAATCCAAGTGTCTTCGTCAACGTTATCTTGCACAATAACGTCCGGCAGAACTTGGTCAACGTGGTTTTTTACGCCATATAGTTTATTAGATAGCCAGAGATTGACAATGTCTGAAAAATCAAAGGAAGGAAAAGCGTTGATATAGACATGTTGACCTTGGTGTAAAATCAGTTTTTTGGAAATGGGGAGGTTTTGAATTCCTTGCCAAAATTCAGCTGGATTTCTTAACTTAACGTTCCAATCGTTGAGACCGTGGACCAGTAAGACGTCAGCGGTTACGTTTTTTAAATTTTTGCGATAGTTTCGGTCTTCCCAAAATTGGTTGTAACTACCGGTTTCTCGATCTTGATCAAGCTGCATTTGTTGTAAGTATTGGTCAAATGTTTTTTGGCTGGTTAAATAGTCACCCGGACGTAAACTCTTTGAGAAAGTTTCAGCCGCTAACACGTCCGCATCTTCTCCTTGAAAACCGCCGGGAGCGACGACCAGACCATTTTCTCGATAGTAGTCATACCAGGATGAAATCGCAGCTTCGGGGATGATGGTTTTTAAACCAGGCACTCCAGTGGTAGCAGCCGCAATTGCTAAAGTCCCAAGATACGAGCGCCCGGTCATGGAAATGTTTTGATTGCACCAACTAGCAGCGATTGCAATTTGATCAGTTCGATTGGTAAACGCAATCCGGTCGCCGTGCAACCATTCGATTACGGCAATCGTACTGGCAACTTGATAGTCATCGCCACAAGCTTGAAAGCCATCGGAATCAATGGTTCCGATTCCAGCGGCGTAAACACTTGCAAATCCGCGAACTAATAAGTAATCGTTTAAGGTATAACCGGGTTTAGGCGTGTGTGTTTCCGTTGTCGACTCGGTAGTTGATTTCGGTGCTTGCGCCTTACCGGTTCGTAGACTTGCACTACTTTGTAATGAAATGGTACCCGCTGGTTTTTCTGTTAACGGAACATCAACTGCATGAGTTAGGCGGTCACCAAAGGAATCGTTGACCCCTTGATCATATGGTGAAGCAGTATAGGCCACCGGCACTGGTTGATCTGAGGTAGGACGAGTAACTTCGACCTTGATTAAGTCATTGAATCCGTCGTTATCGGAATCAAAGTCAGTTTGCACGTAAACCGTTTCATAAAGAAAATCTTTGGTTAAGAAGGTTGCTTGTGCCTTACCGTTAAAAAAGAGGGGCTGATTTACAGAGATTTCATTTTGAGCGTAGTAGCCTTGAGCGGCTAGCTGATCTAAATAAGTTAATCCAAATTTAGTGTGGGTATTTAATAGTTGATACCAGTTGATTAAAACATCATCGCTAGTTTCAAAATGATTATGAAAGGAGACGTTAAGTTTTTGAGCAGATGCGGACGCCTCAGAAATGGCGAAATCAGCTTCTGCTTGAAAACCTAATAATTGCAATGCAATCAAGTTGAAATTTTCGGCAGTGATGGCGGTATTTGTAGCTAGAAAGTTTCCTAGAGTTTGAGTGGGACTAGCTAAATATTGATTTAACTGCTGGATTTGATTATTGCTACCTGATACTTGCCAAAAAGCGCGTTGAATTAATTTTTTTAACATTTCAATTGGAGAATTGGCGGTAGTGGGAAAGCCAATCTGAGTTAGCTCTGTTTTGATAATCCCAATTTCAGGGGTAGTCTTTGCAAATTGATTGATTTTCATAGTGGGACCTCCAAAGTTGTTTTTATTTATTGTATCTTTAATCGTTTAAGTTGGATATGTTAGTGTAAAATAATGAGTAGATTAATAGAATGAGGTTTAAAAATGACAAGAGATTTTATCAGTAAAGTAAATAACGAAGTAAAAGATACTCAGCTTCCCGATATTTATGGGTTTAGTGAACAGATTGGTAAAGTGCCGGACCTAATTAAGCTAACTCTCGGAGAACCAGACTTTCCAACCCCACAACACGTAAAGGATGCAGCAATTGCTGCCATTAATGATAATGATAGTCATTATACTGCTACTTGGGGTCGAATTGAAACCAGAAAGGCCGCGGCCGATTTTTTAAAAAATAAATATGATCTTAATTATGATCCAGCAACTCAATTAGTGGTTACCAATGGGGTTACTGAAGCAATGTATACGACGGTTAAAGCTTTTATTGGTGAAGGTGATGAAGTGATTATTCCCACTCCCGCCTTTCCGGTATACGATTCCTTGTTTACCTTAAATGGGGGAGAAATTGTGGAAGTTAGTACCCAACCGGATAATTTCTTGTTGACACCGGAACGTTTAGAAGAAGCGATTAAAAATCATCCAAACGCTAAAATGATTGTATTAAATTTCCCTTCTAATCCAACGGGAAGAACTTATAGTGAGGCTCAAATTAAAGCCTTAGCTGCTGTATTAGCAAAAACAGATTTGATTGTGGTTAGTGATGAAATTTATAGTGAATTGACCTATGGAACTACTCATACTTCCATTGCTAAATATCTGCCAGAACAAACCATCTTGTTTAATGGTTTATCGAAGTCACATGCGATGACCGGATGGAGAATCGGAATTTTTGCGGGTCCTGCCAACTTGGTAGAACAGATTGCAAAGGTTCATGAACTAGTAACAACTTCGGTAATGACGATTTCTCAATTTGCAGCAGAAGAAGCGTTTGCCAATGGACAAGATGATGCGAAACCAATGGTAGTTGAATACGAAAAACGCAGAAACTACTTACATGAGGAGTTAAATAAGTTAGGCTTTGAAAACGAACTTCCAGAAGGAGCTTTCTATATTTTTGCGAAAATTCCAGCGCACTTAAACCAAAATAGTTATGATTTTTGTTTAGAGGTTGCTAGAGAAGCAAAGGTGGGAATGATTCCAGGTGGTAGTTTTGGTAAGGGTGGCGAAGGCTACGTTCGTTTGAGTTATGCTACTAGCATGGAAAACATCAAAGAGGCCGTGAGTCGCTTGAAAAAATATGTAAAATAAAAAACGAGCAATTTTGCTCGTTTTTTGTTTTCTATTAAAAATAATGCTTAAGCTAAACCAGTAGCTTCCATACCATTTTTAGCAATTTCTTTTAATGTCTTAGCTGAAGAAGCCATCTTAGCTTTTTCTTCGTCACTAAGTGGAATTTCAAGAACGCTAGCAACACCGCTGGCATTAATAACAGCAGGAGTACCGATGTAAATGTCATCTAAACCGTATTGACCGTTCATTGGGGCACCAACGGGTAGAACAGCATTTTCATCACGTAAGATAGCACGTGAAATTCTCATTAATGAAGTACCAACACCGTAGAAAGTAGCACCTTTCAAGTTAATGATTTGGTAAGCTTTCTTTCTAGTTTCGTCTTCAAGTTTTAGTAAGTCGTCTTTAGTTACGTTGTATTTAGCAGCGTAGTCTAATAAAGGAACGTTACCAACAGTTGCTTCATCAATATCTGCAAATTCTGAATCACCGTGTTCACCTAGGATGTAAGCATCAACACTAGCTGGGTCAACGTTAAGTTTTTTAGCAACTGCAACGCGGAAACGACCAGTATCTAGTGAAGTACCTGAACCGATAACTTTTTCCTTAGGGAAGCCAGAAATCTTTTGAGTTGCGTAAGTTAATACATCAACTGGGTTAGCGGCAACTAAGAAGATACCGTCAAAACCTGAATCAACAACTGGTTTAACGATAGTTGATAAGATCTTAAGGTTTTTGTTTACTAGATCAAGTCTTGTTTCACCAGGCTTTTGAGGTGCACCAGCAGTAATAACTACTAAGTCAGCATCTTTACAGTCTGAGTAATCTCCAGAATAAATATTTTTAGGTGAAGTGTAAGGAGTAGCATCTTCTAAATCAAGTGCATCTCCTGTAGTTCTATCCTTGTTAATATCAACGATTACAAATTCTTCGGCAATTCCTTGTTGAACCATAGCGAATGCATATGAAGAACCAACAGCACCGTCACCAACTAAAACAACTTTTTGATGTTTTTCAGCCATAATAATCTTCCTTTCATACTCACTTATTTTATTTTTCGTACAGTAATATTGTAACATTTTCCCATAATTAAATCATTCTAAAGAGAATCGGGAATTCATAAAAAAAATTAACGAAAAATTCTAAAAACTGTTGACGATGTTTTGAATCGATGATATTATAAAATAGTTGTCAAATGAGTTATGTGATTCGCGACAACTTACCGATATCATTTTGGAGGATTAGCTCAGTTGGGAGAGCGTCTGCCTTACAAGCAGGATGTCACAGGTTCGAGCCCTGTATCCTCCATTATGAGCCGTTAGCTCAGCCGGTAGAGCATCTGACTTTTAATCAGAGGGTCGGCAGTTCGAACCTGCCACGGCTCATTGCACCATATTTTAATATTTTGCAAAAATAATATCATGCGGGCATGGCGGAATTGGCAGACGCGCTAGATTTAGGTTCTAGTATCTTCGTGATGTGGGGGTTCGAATCCCTTTGCCCGCATATTATTTTTGCCGACTTAGCTCAGTTGGCAGAGCGCGTCACTAGTAATGATGAGGTCGGAGGTTCGAATCCTCTAGTCGGCATTTATGCGGAAGTAGTTCAGTGGTAGAACGCCAGCTTGCCATGCTGGAGGTCGCGGGTTCGAATCCCGTCTTCCGCTTTTTGCGATTTGCCGGGGTGGCGGAATTGGCAGACGCACAGGACTTAAAATCCTGCGGTCAGTAATGACCGTACCGGTTCGATCCCGGTCCTCGGCATTTATTATTATATTATGCACCTATAGCGCAATTGGATAGAGTGTCTGACTACGAATCAGAAGGTTGTAGGTTCGACTCCTACTAGGTGCATCTTTTTTTCGGGAAGTAGCTCAGCTTGGTAGAGCACCTGGTTTGGGACCAGGGGGTCGCAGGTTCGAATCCTGTCTTCCCGATTTTATTTTAAATATCAGCTAAAACATCAAACTTTCGGTTTGGTGTTTTTTGTTTATGTAAATTAATTGTTTAATTACTAAAATGCTGCTATACTTTCAATTCTAACTAAGCATAACTTGGATTTAAAGTGACTTTCCTTGTCATTTAAGGTGGTTATTTATATAATTAAAGTCAAGATTAGTCAGAGATGAGATGATATTATGACAAGTCATAGTATGTCAGATACTATTGAAGAATATTTAAAGAAACTATTGGATTCTAGTGATGAAGAATTGCAAATCAGACGTTCTGATATTGCACAGTATTTTGATGTGGTTCCATCGCAAATTAATTATGTAATTAAGACCCGATTTAACCTAAAAGATGGTTTTATTGTCCAAAGTAAACGAGGTGGCGGCGGCTATATTCGAATTGAAAAAATTCGTTTGGTCCAAGAAGCCGATGTCTTCGATTCCTTAATTGCTGCGATTGGTGATTCAATCACCCAAAGAGACGAAGAAATAATCTTGAATACCTTGTTAGAAAATAAGCTCTTATCTAAAAGGGAAGTTAATTTAATTGCATCGATTTTAAAGCAAGAAGCCATTAATGTAGAAACTAAAATGGAAGAAAAAGTGCGTGCAAACATACTAGCTGCGCTCCTGCGTCGCATGAAGTATGAATGTTAGCCGAAAGGAGATTCTATTATGGAAGACTCGTTAACACCTAGTGCTAAACAAGTGCTTGTGATTGCTCAAGAACAAGCTAAAAAGTTCCAACACCAATCAGTGGGAACGGAACACTTGTTATTAGCGCTTAGTATTGAAAAAAACGGAATCGCTCATCAAACGCTTAGTCAATTAGCGGTTACTGAACAAGATATTAAAGAAGAAATTGAACAAATTGCTGGTTACGGTAACTTAAAAGTGGATAGTGATACTTATCTACCATACTCACCTAAAATGCGTGAAATAATCGCACTAGCAGGAAAGATTGCGAAGCAGTATGGAAGTGAGAGAGTAGGAACGGAACACCTACTACTTTCTTTAACTAATGAAAGCCAAATTGTTTCTTCACGAATTTTAAATAGTTTAGGAATCAGTCCTGATGACGTTCGTAAAATTACAATTCGGAAGATGGGGGTTCCAGATCAAGGAATACCCGGAAACGATGCCGGCAAACCCAAAAGTAAAACACCAACCCTTGATTCACTTGCTAGAGATTTAACCAAATCAGCGCGTGATGGCAATCTCGATCCAATCATAGGTCGTGACAAAGAGGTTCGCCGAGCAATTCAGATTTTGAGTAGAAGAACAAAGAACAATCCGGTTTTAATTGGTGAACCTGGAGTGGGTAAAACTGCGATTGCTGAAGGATTAGCTCAAAAAATTGTCGAAAAAAATGTTCCAGAAGATATGGTAAGCAAACGAATTATGATGCTAGAAATGGGAAGCTTAGTTGCTGGGACCAAGTATCGTGGTGAATTTGAAAACCGCTTGAAAAAAATTATTGAAGAAATTGAAACCAATGGAAATATAATTCTGTTTGTTGATGAGCTTCATACCTTAATTGGTGCCGGTGGTGCTGAGGGAGCAATTGATGCTTCTAACATTTTAAAACCCGCCTTGGCACGGGGAGACATCCAAATGATTGGGGCGACTACCCTAAATGAATACCAAAAGCACATTGAATCGGATGCGGCGTTAGAAAGACGTTTTGCGGTAATTCAGGTAGAAGAACCTAGTGTTTCAGAAGCAAAACAAATTTTGACGGGATTGCGCCCCCGTTATGAAGAACACCATCATGTGAAGATTACTGATGCAGCCATTAACGCGGCAGTTGATTTATCAAGCCGTTATATTAGTGGAAGATTCTTACCCGATAAGGCCATTGATTTGATGGATGAAGCAGCTGCAAAGGTTCGTATCGATCAAATGGATGATCCAAATGAATTGATGGATAAACAAAAAGAATTAGAGAAATTGAAGTTGCAAAAGGACCAAGCAATTGAAAATCAAGAGTTTGACGACGCTGTGTCACTTCGAGCTGCAGAACAAAAGTTAGCAGCAGAATTACAAGACTTAATGCAAAAGGATGAAGAACAAAGAACGAAGGAAAACCAACAACATGATTATCCTTTAGAAGAAGATTCTGAAGATGTTGCGCAAATTGTTGCTGAATGGACTGGAATTCCAGTGACTCATCTAACTAAGAGTGATGCGAAACGGTTGGTTAACTTTGAAAAAGTTCTCCATGACCAAGTGATTGGTCAAGACGAAGCAGTTTCTGCAGTGGCTAAGGCAGTTCGAAGAGCTCGTAGTGGCTTGAAGGATCCTAATCGTCCGATTGGTTCGTTTATTTTCCTTGGACCAACTGGGGTAGGGAAGACTGAACTAGCAAAAGACCTAGCGCAAGAAATGTTTGGTTCAAAAGACGACGTTATTCGAGTTGACATGACTGAGTTTATGGAAAAGTACTCTAGCAGCCGGTTAGTTGGTTCTGCGCCTGGTTACGTTGGTTACGAAGAAGGTGGCCAGTTAACGGAAAAGGTCCGGAAGCATCCTTACTCAGTTGTCCTACTAGATGAAGTTGAAAAAGCTCATCCTGATATTTTTAATTTACTATTGCAAGTTTTAGATGATGGTTTCTTGACCGATTCTAAGGGCCGCAAGGTTGATTTTAGAAATACCATTATAATTATGACTTCTAATTTAGGTGCTTCTGCACTTCGAGATCAAAAGACGGTTGGTTTTGGAGAACAGGTTAAGGATAATCACGATGACGAAATGAAAAAAGTGATTGAAGAAGAAACTAAAAAGTTCTTTAAGCCTGAATTTCTAAACCGAATTGATGAAGTAGTCGTATTCCACAGTTTAACTAAGGATCAACTTCATCAAATTGTAAAATTAATGACAAAAGAGTTAGTTGCTCGAGTAACTAAGCAAGGATACTCCGTTAAAATTACACCAGCTGCAATTGAAGTAGTGGTCAAGAAGGGTTACAACCCTGAATATGGAGCACGTCCGCTTAGAAGAGCAATCCAAAGTGAAATTGAAGATCCGTTGAGTGATGCTTTATTAATGGGCAAATTTAACGAAGGTCAACAAATTACAATTGGAGCTAAAAAAGGCAAAGTGGTAATCACTGCAAAAGACTAATTAATATAGAAGAAACACCATTGCGATGGTGTTTTTTTATTGACATAAACTAATTGCTGCTGTACCATAATGGTGTATATATTGTAAATTAAAATGAATTATTACGATCTATTGTCCGTAATAGTCTTTATAGCGAGCCAAAAGTAGAAAATTGATTCTATTTTTGGATTTTTTTTGCTTAAAAATCGCTTTTTGAGCAAATTGTAATCAAACTGTAACATTTTAATTTTAAGGATTGTTTTTAAGGAGGGTAAACGACTTGGCAGATAACGTTAAAGATAACAAGCCAGAAGAAGCAGTGGCTGGAAACGTAGTTAAGTACGGTAAGCACAGAACTCGTAGAAGTTATGCCAGAATCAAAAAGGTTTTGGATCTCCCTAACTTAATCGAGGTGCAAACTAACTCATACAACTGGTTCCTAGATGAAGGTCTCCGTGAGATGTTTAAAGACATCATGCCAATCGACGATTTCCAAGGTAAACTATCATTGGATTTTGTTGATTACCAATTATTAGAACCTAAATACACTGTTGCTGAAGCTCGTGCTCACGAAGTTAACTACTCAGCACCATTGCACGTAAAACTAAAACTTACTAATCACGAAACTGGTGAAATTAAAACCCAAGATGTATTCTTTGGTGATTTACCACTAATGACTGATCAAGGTACTTTCATTATTAATGGTGCCGAACGAGTAATTGTTTCTCAATTAGTTCGTTCACCAGGTGCCTACTACCACAAAGAATTGGATAAAAATGGTCGTGAACTATTTGACGCTACCATTATTCCTAACCGTGGTGCTTGGATGGAATTTGCTATTGATGCTAAGAATGTTTCATACATTCGTATCGATAGAACTAGAAAATTACCAATTACTGAATTAGTTCGTGCCCTAGGTTTTGGATCAGATGACGAAATTACTGAAATTTTTGGTAATACTAATGACAGTCTTACCCTTACCTTAGAAAAAGATGTTCATAAAGATGCTAGTGATACTAGAACTGAAGAAGCTTTAAAAGATATTTATGAACGTTTGCGTCCTGGTGAACCTAAGACTGCTGAATCATCACGTAATCTTTTAACTACTAGATTCTTTGATCCACAACGTTATGACATGGCCCCAGTTGGTCGTTACAAAACCAACGAAAAACTTAGCCTTAAGAACCGTTTAATGGGTCTTACATTAGCTGAAACTCTAGCTGACCCAGAAACTGGTGAAATCATCGCTAAGAAGGGTGATGTAGTTGACAAAGAAGTGATGAAAGCTTTAGCTCCACACTTAGCTAATAAAGAATTTAAAGCATACACTTTCACACCAGCTGCTGAAGCAGTGGTTACTGATCCTGTTACTGTTCAAATTATTAAAGTTTACTCAAACAAAGAACCAGAAAAAGTGGTTCCTTTAGTTGGAAACGACAACATCAGCTTAGATTACAAGCACATCACTCCAGCTGATATGTTAGCTCAAGTTAACTACTTCTTTAACCTTCAAGAAGGAATCGGAGCAGTTGATGATATTGATCACTTGAGTAACCGTCGAGTACGTTCAGTTGGTGAATTACTTCAAAACCAATTTAGAATTGGTTTATCACGAATGGAAAGAGTTGTTCGTGAAAGAATGTCAATTCAAGATTCTGCAACCGTAACTCCTCAACAACTAATTAACATTCGTCCAGTTGTGGCTTCTGTTAAGGAATTCTTTGGTTCATCACAACTTTCACAATTCATGGATCAAACTAACCCATTGGGAGAATTAACTCACAAACGTCGTCTATCTGCCCTTGGACCTGGTGGTATTACACGAGACCGTGCCGGATACGAAGTTCGAGACGTTAACTATACCCACTATGGTCGTGTTTGTCCGATTGAAACTCCCGAAGGTCCAAACATCGGTTTGATTAACTCATTCTCTGGTTACGCTCGCGTAAACAAGTATGGATTTATCGAATCACCATACCGTCGTGTGGACTGGACTACTCACAAAGTTACTGACAAGATTGATTACTTAACTGCCAGTGATGAAGATAAGTACGTTATTGCCCAAGCCAATACACCACTTAATGAAGATGGTTCATTTAAAGATGAAGAAGTAATGGCTAGAGATAAGGCTGAATATGTTGAAGCCGATATCAATAACGTAGACTACATGGACGTTTCTCCAAAACAAGTTGTTTCAGTTGCCACTGCATGTATTCCTTTCTTGGAAAACGATGATTCTAACCGTGCCCTAATGGGATCAAACATGCAACGTCAAGCGGTTCCTTTGATTAATCCACATGCTCCACTAGTTGGAACTGGAATGGAATACAAGACCGCCCATGATTCTGGAGTTGCTAAGATTGCTAAATATCCTGGTACTGTAGAATACGTTGATGCAACCATTGTTAAAGTTCGTCGTGATAATGGAACCCTTGATTCATACGAACTAACTAAGTTTATGCGTTCAAATAATGGTATGAACTATAACCAAACTCCAATCGTTAAGACTGGTGATCACGTTGATGCTGATGAAATTATTGCCGATGGTCCAGCAATGGAAAACGGTGAATTAGCATTAGGTCAAAACCCAACGGTTGCCTTCATGACTTGGCAAGGTTATAACTTCGAAGATGCCATTGGTATTAGTGAAAAATTAGTTAAAGAAGATGCATATACTTCAATTCATATTGAAGAATACGAATCAGAAACTCGTGACACTAAACTTGGACCTGAAGAAATGACTCGCGAAATTCCAAACGTCGGAGAAGATGCTCTTAAGGATCTTGATGATAACGGAATCGTTAGAATTGGTGCTGAAGTTCATGATGGAGACATTTTAGTTGGTAAGGTTACTCCAAAAGGGGTTACTGAACTATCGTCTGAAGAACGTTTACTTCACGCAATCTTTGGTGAAAAATCACGAGAAGTTAGAGATACTTCACTACGAGTTCCTCATGGTGCTGATGGAGTTGTGCAAGACGTTAAGGTCTTTTCACGTGAAAACGGTGATGAACTACAACCAGGAGTTAACAAGATGGTTCGAGTTTACATCGCCCAAAAACGTAAACTTCAAGTCGGTGATAAGATGGCCGGTAAGCACGGTAACAAGGGTACTGTTTCAATTGTGATCCCTGAAGAAGACATGCCATTCTTACCAGATGGAACTCCAATCGATATCTTATTAAGTCCCATGGGTGTGCCTTCACGGATGAACATTGGACAAGTGCTTGAAATGCACTTAGGTATGGCCGCTAAGAAATTAGGAATTCACGTTTCAAGTCCTGTATTTGATGGTGCAACTAGTAATGATGTTTGGGCTGCCGTTAAAGAAGCCGGAATGGCTAAAGATGGTAAGTCAGTTGTTTACGATGGTCGTACCGGTGAACCATTTGACAAGCGAATTGCCGTTGGTATCATGGGTTACCTTAAGTTGAACCATATGTCAGAAGATAAGATCCATGCTAGATCAATTGGACCTTACTCACTTGTTACGCAACAACCACTTGGTGGTAAAGCCCAATTTGGGGGACAACGTTTTGGTGAAATGGAAGTTTGGGCCCTTGAAGCTTATGGGGCAGCTCATACTCTTCAAGAAATCCTAACTTACAAATCTGATGACGTGGTTGGTCGTGTTAAAACATACGAAGCCATCGTTAAGGGTGAACCAATTCCAAAGCCAGGTGTTCCTGAATCATTCCGAGTATTGGTTAAAGAATTACAAGCTCTAGGTCTTGATATGCAAGTGCTTGGCTCAGACCAAAAGGCAATTGATATCCGTGACATGGACGAAGATGAAGACATCGTTAACGTAAATGCACTTAACAAGATTGCTAAAGAACAAAACGAAAACAAAGAAGAAACTGATCAAACTGAAGCTACTAAAGTAGTTGATGATAACAATGATCAAAATGACAACAATAACTAATAAAGGAGGGAAAGCCAATGGTTGATGTTAACAAATTCAAAAGTATGCAAGTTGGGCTTGCATCTCCTGAAACAATTCGTAGTTGGTCTTTTGGTGAAGTTACTAAACCAGAAACCATTAACTACCGAACTTTAAAACCTGAAAAAGATGGTTTGTTCGATGAACGAATCTTCGGTCCTAGTAAGGACTGGAAGTGTGCCTGTGGTAAGTACAAAGGAATCCGTTATAAAGGAATCGTTTGTGATCGCTGTGGAGTTGAAGTAACTAGATCAAAAGTTCGTCGTGAACGTATGGGTCATATCGAACTTGCTGCACCAGTAACTCACATCTGGTACTACAAAGGTATCCCAAGTAGAATGGGACTTGTTTTAAACATGAGTCCTCACGCACTTGAAGAAATTATTTACTTTGCTTCATACGTAGTTGTTGATCCTGGTAACACTCCAATGGAAAAGAAACAACTATTATCAGAACAAGAATACCGTGATAAGAAACGTGAATACGGTAGTCGTTTTGACGCTCAAATTGGTGCCGAAGGAATTCGTGCTTTATTAGATAGCGTTGAAGTAGAAAAAGAAGTTACTGAACTAAAAGAAGAACTTAAAAAAGCAACTGGTCAAAAACGTACTCGTGCAATTCGTCGTTTAGACATCTTAGAAGCCTTTTTAACTTCTGATAACAGTTTAGGTTGGATGGTACTGGATGCAATTCCAATTATTCCACCTGATCTTCGTCCGATGGTTCAACTTGAAGGTGGCCGTTTTGCCACTTCAGACTTGAATGATTTATACCGTCGTGTAATTAACAGAAATAATCGTCTAAAACGTTTATTAGACTTACATGCTCCAGGTATCATCGTGCAAAACGAAAAGAGAATGTTACAAGAAGCAGTTGATGCTTTAATTGATAACGGTCGTCGTGGTCGTCCAGTTGCCGGTCCCGGTAACCGTCCATTGAAGTCACTTTCTCACTTGCTTAAAGGTAAGCAAGGTCGTTTCCGTCAAAACTTACTTGGTAAACGTGTTGATTACTCTGGTCGTTCTGTTATTGATGTTGGTCCTTGGTTGAAACTTAGCCAAATGGGACTACCAGTTCAAATGGCTCTAGAATTGTTCAAACCATTTATCATGCATGAATTAGTTGAACGTGGCTTGGCTTCAAACGTTAAGAACGCTAAGAGTGAAATTGAACGTAAAGATGACGTGGTCTTCAACGTGTTACCTTACGTAATCAAAGAACACCCAGTTCTATTGAACCGTGCCCCTACCTTGCATAGACTTGGTATTCAAGCCTTTGAACCAGTACTAGTTAGTGGTAAATCAATGCGTCTTCACCCACTAGTTTGTGCTGCTTATAACGCCGATTTTGATGGTGACCAAATGGCCATTCACGTTCCTTTATCAGATGAAGCCCAAGCAGAATCAAGATTATTAATGGCTGCCGCAGGTCATATCTTGGCACCAAAAGATGGAAAACCAGTTGTGGCTCCATCACAAGATATGGTTATTGGTAACTACTACTTGACTCTTGAAGAAGCTAACCGTGAAGGTGAAGGAATGATCTTCAACGATCCAAACGAAGTTGAAGTGGCTTACCGTGATGGATTAGTTCACTGGCACAGTCGAATTGGAATTCCAGCATCTGCCTACCCAGAAAAACCATTTACTGATGATCAAAAAGATAAGATTATGGTTACTTCAGTTGGTAAGATTATTTTCAATGAAATCCTTCCCAAAGACTTCATTTACCTAAACGAACCAACTGAAACTAACTTGAATGGTTTTGTTCCTGATAGCTACTTCTTGAAACCAGGAGAAGATATCCACGAACATCTTGATAACGTTGAACCAGTTCGCGCATTCAAGAAAGGCTTCTTATCAGATATTATTGCCGAAGTTTACAACCAATATAAGGTTACTGAAACTTCAGAATTACTTGATAGAATTAAAGACTTAGGTAACGATGAATCAACTAAATCTGGTTTAACGGTGGGAATGTCTGACATCACTAACCTAGAAGAAAAACCAGGTATCGTTGCTGAAGGTCACAAAAAAGTTGCTACAATTACTAAGCAATTCCGTCGTGGTTTGATTACTGACCAAGAACGTTATGAACGAGTTGTTTCCGTATGGAACGACGCTCGTGACCAACTTCAAGGTGTGTTATTAGATAACTTCGACCCAGAAAACCCAATCTTTATGATGAGTGATTCTGGAGCCCGTGGTAACATCTCAAACTTTAGTCAACTTGCTGGTATGCGTGGATTGATGGCATCTCCTGATGGTAAAATCATGGAACTTCCAATCACATCTAACTTTAGAGAAGGTATGTCTGTCCTAGAAATGTTTATTTCTACCCACGGTGCCCGTAAAGGTATGACCGATACGGCCTTGAAGACTGCCAACTCTGGTTACTTAACTCGTCGACTAGTTGATGTTGCCCAAGATGTTATCATTCGTGAACGTGAATGTGGAACTGATCGTGGTCTAGTTGTTCGTGCCATTAAAGAGGGTAACGAAATGATCGAACCTCTTTATGACCGAATTCTTGGTAGAAATGCCATGAAGAAAGTTAAGAATCCTGAAACTGGTGAAATCATTGTTAACAGAAACGAAATGATTGATGACAAGAAGGCACAAGAAATTGTGGATGCCGGAATTGAATCAGTTGAAATTCGTTCAGCATTTACTTGTAATACTCCTCACGGGGTTTGTGAAATGTGTTATGGTCAAAACTTAGCAACTGGTGATAACGTTGAAGTTGGTGAAGCAGTAGGTACTGTTGCTGCTCAATCAATTGGTGAACCAGGTACTCAGTTGACTCTTCGTACTTTCCATACCGGTGGGGTTGCAAGTAACACTGATATCACGCAAGGTCTTCCTCGAGTTCAAGAAATTTTCGAAGCACGTAATCCTAAGGGTAAATCAACCATTAGTGAGGTTACCGGTGTGGTTGAATTAATTGAAGAAGATCCTGCTGAAGGAGTTAAAGAAGTTACCATCCAAGGTAAGTCTGATACTCGTAAGTACAAAGTCCCAATGATTGCACGAATGAGAGTTGCTGAAGGTGACACTGTTCGTCGTGGTGATGCTTTAAATGAAGGTTCAATTGATCCTAAGGAACTTCTTAAGATTAGAGATACCTTATCAACTGAAACTTACCTTCTTACTGCGGTTCAAGAAGTTTACCGTAGACAAGGGGTGGAAGTTAACGATAAGCATGCCGAAATCATGGTTAGACAAATGCTTCGTAAAGTTCGGGTTATGGATCCCGGTAGTACCGATATCCTTCCAGGAACTTTAATTGATATTGATGACTTTAAGGAACGTAACGCTAAGACAGTTATGGCTGGTAAAGTTCCTGCCACTGCTCGTCCAGTGTTACTTGGTATTACCAAGGCTGCCCTTGAAACTAACAGTTTCTTATCAGCTGCTTCCTTCCAAGAAACTACTCGTGTTCTTACTGATGCCGCAATTCGTGGTAAGGTTGACCCATTAATTGGTCTTAAAGAGAACGTTATTATTGGTAAGTTACTTCCAGCTGGTACTGGTGTTCATGAATATGAAGACATTCAACCAGAAGAAATTAACACTATCAGTAATGAAAGTGTAGCTGCTGGATCAGATAACGTAACTGAATCTGATGCAGATGATTTAACTAAATAGTTAAAATAAAAAAAGACGATTACATAGTAATCGTCTTTTTTGTTACGCTGAGTTAGAAATTAGTCTTTAAATTCAACTTTATTATTAGCTAGTGATTTAATTCTTGCGAGGGATTTTACTTGGTATCCATGTTCTTTCAACCAATCTGCTCCCGGTTGGAAAGATTTTTCAATCACAATTCCAATGCCGGAAACGGAAGCCTTAACTTGATTACAAATGTTAATCAGTCCCTTAGTGGCTTCACCGTTGGCTAGGAAATCATCAATAATTAATACTTTATCAGTTGAGTTTAAAAATTGTTTTTCAATATAAATTTGATTTGTAGTTTGCTTTGTATATGAATAAACTTCTGCTGCATAAACGTTATCTTGAACGGTTAATGATTTATTCTTTTTAGCAAAAACCACCGGGAGATTCATCACCAATCCAGTCATTACAGCAGGGGCAATTCCGGAAGTTTCCACGGTAATAATTTTAGTAATTCCAAACTCTTTAAAATAATCGGCAAATTCTTTTCCCACCTGATACATTAGTGCTGGATCAACTTGATGATTTAGAAATGAATTAACTTTCAAAATATTGCCGGGTAAAACAGTTCCTTTGTCTAAAATTGCTTTTTCTAGTTCTTGCATAGCTTCCTCCTAAATACGTCTTTTAAAATCCTAATTAAAGAAGATTATCCATTTATTGATCAATAGATTGGCCAATAATCCAAAATAGAGATAGGGAACTAAAGGAATCACTTTAATACGTTTAATTATACAACTAATTAAGGCGAATATTGAAGCTATTAATACTGTTTTTGTTAAGATTAACGGGTCGAAATTGATAACAATCGCTAAAAATACATCTAAATCACCGTTTCCGATGAATTTTAAGAAATGATTGGCAATCGTTAAAATGAGATAGACCAGCAAAGTTAGTCCTAAACCTAATGAAGAAATCTGATTATTTAGAAAAGCAAACGTAAATAGCGGTAGTAAATAAAATCCGGGGAATTCAAAGCTGAATAAGTCAAACAGACTAATGATTTGTAAAGTTATTAAAAAGAGAGCTTGAGACCAAGTGAAATTGATTAAAACGATTCCCGCAGCAAGTTCGTACCAGAAAAGATAGAAGGGGAGCTTGATCTGACAGGTTCGACATCTTCCTAATAGAAATAAATAACTAAAAACTGGAATTAACTCATACCAACTAAGAGTTCGGTAACAAAACTCACAGTGAGATCGACCACAAATAAAATTTTCCTTTGCAATTGATCGACTAACCAAAACGTTTAAAAAAGAACCAATAATACAGCCGCACATAAAAAAATATATTTTCATAACATCACCTCTAAAATAAATACGTAAAACCCTTTTGACTTTAGTAATTGACAGTGTTATCATTGTTTACGTGCTTAAAAACTTAAGTGATTGTTTATAAAAAATGGTCCGCCTGGATGAGTGGACTTAAAATAATTTTACGAAAGGAGGACTTTTTAGATGCCTACAATTAACCAATTAGTTAGAAACGGTCGTAAATCTAGAAGTTCTAAATCAAAATCCCCAGCTCTTGGCTTCGGATATAACAGTTACAAGAAAAAACAAACGAGTAATGCTGCACCACAAAAACGTGGAGTTGCAACTCGTGTGGGAACTATGACTCCTAAGAAACCTAACTCTGCCTTACGTAAGTATGCTCGTGTTCGTCTTTCAAACTTGTTAGAAGTTACTGCATACATTCCAGGTATTGGTCATAACTTACAAGAACATAGTGTTGTTTTAATTCGTGGTGGTCGTGTTAAAGATTTACCTGGGGTTAGATATCATGTTGTTCGTGGTGCTTTAGATACTGCCGGTGTTTCAGATCGTCGTCAAAGTCGTTCTAAATACGGTACTAAGAGACCAAAAGCTAAGAAATAATATAATATTTAATTAAGGAGGACTTTTAGATGCCTAGAAAAGGAAAAGTTCAAGAACGTGAAATCCTTCCAGATCCAATTTACAACTCAAAGTTGGTAAGTAAATTAATTAACCACTTGATGTTGGATGGTAAGAGAGGTACTGCATCAGAAATCTTATACGGTGCATTTGATCAAATTAAAGAAACTACTGGTAACAACCCAGTTGAAGTTTTCGAAGAAGCAATGAAAAACATTATGCCAGTACTTGAAGTTAAAGCTCGCCGTGTTGGTGGTTCTAACTACCAAGTTCCAATTGAAGTTCGTCCAGCAAGAAGAACTACTTTAGGTCTTCGTTGGTTAGTTAACTACTCACGTCTTCGTGGTGAACACACTATGATTGACCGTCTAGCTAAAGAAATCATCGATGCTTCAAATAACACTGGTGCAGCTGTTAAGAAGCGTGAAGATACACACAAAATGGCAGAAGCAAACCGTGCATTTGCTCACTACCGTTGGTAATATAATCGCTGCTTAATTAGCGAAAGCGGGTGGCTAAGTAATTTTAGCCACTTTTTTAGAACTATTTGATTTTTAAAGGAGTTAAAAATGGCTAACAAACGTGAATTCCCTTTAGCTAAAACACGTAATATTGGTATCGTTGCCCATATTGATGCTGGTAAGACAACTACTACTGAACGTGTTTTATACTACACAGGTAAAGTTCATAAAATTGGTGAAACCCATGATGGTGCTTCACAAATGGATTGGATGGAAGAAGAAAAAGAACGTGGTATTACTATTACATCAGCTGCTACCACTGCTGAATGGAAAGGTAACCGAGTTAACATCATTGATACCCCAGGACACGTTGACTTTACTGTCGAAGTAGAACGTTCACTTCGTGTTCTTGATGGTGCTGTTGCTGTTCTTGATGGACAAGCCGGTGTTGAACCTCAAACAGAAACTGTTTGGCGTCAATCATCGGATTTCGATGTTCCTCGTATTGTATTCATTAACAAAATGGATAAAGTGGGAGCTAACTTCGATTTCTCAGTTCAATCAATGAAGGACCGTCTTGGTGCTAACGCTGTTCCGGTTCAAGTTCCAATTGGTGCTGAATCAGAATTTGCCGGTGTTATCGATCTTATCGAAATGAAAGCATACGTTTACGATGAAGATAAAGAAGGATCAAAATGGGATGTTTATGATATTCCAGAAGATTACAAAGAAAAAGCTCAAGAAGCTCACGATAACTTAATTGAATCAGTTGCTGATGTTAACGATGACATTATGGACAAATTCCTTGGTGGAGAAGAAATCACTAAGGATGAACTTAAAGCAGCTATTCGTGATGCTACCATCAACCTTAAAATGTACCCAGTATTTGCTGGTTCAGCATTTAAGAACAAGGGTGTTCAAATGATGATGGATGGGGTTGTTGACTACCTTCCATCACCACTTGATGTTCGTCCTTACACTGCCATTGACCCAGAAACTGACGAAGAAGTTCAAGTTCGTGCCAACGATAAAGAACCCTTCGCTGCCTTGGCATTTAAGGTTGCAACTGACCCATTCGTTGGTCGTTTAACATTTATTCGTGTTTACCGTGGTTCCCTTGAATCAGGTTCATACATTTTAAATGCAACTAAAGACAAACGTGAACGTGTTGGTCGTTTAGTGCAAATGCACTCAAACAACCGTCAAGAAATTCCAGAAGTTTTCTCAGGTGATATTGCCGGTGCAATTGGTTTGAAGAACACTACTACTGGTGATTCTCTAACTGACCCAGATCACCCATTACACCTTGAATCAATGGAATTCCCAGAACCAGTTATCGAAGTTGCGGTTGAACCAAAAACTAAGGCTGACCAAAACAAGATGAACACTGCTCTTCAAAAATTATCAGAAGAAGATCCTACTTTCCGTGCACAAACTAATCCAGAAACTGGACAAACTGTTATTGCCGGAATGGGAGAACTTCACCTTAACATCATCATTGAACGTATGAAGCGTGAATTTGGTGTTGATGCTACTATCGGTGAACCACAAGTTGCTTACCGTGAAGCATTTACTAAACAAGTTGAAGCACAAGGTAAGTTTGTGCGTCAATCTGGTGGTAAAGGTCAATATGGTGATGTTTGGGTTGAATTCACTCCAGGTGAAGAAGGTTCAGGATTTGAATTCGAAGATGCCATCGTTGGTGGGGTTGTTCCTCGTGAATACATTCCATCAGTTGAACAAGGTATCAAAGAATCAATGGAAAACGGTGTGCTTGCCGGATTCCCACTTATTGATATGAAAGCCAAATTATTCGATGGTAGTTACCACGATGTCGATTCTAGTGAATCTGCCTTCAAGATTGCTGCTTCAATTGCATTGAAGGAAGCTGCTAAAAAAGCCGCTCCAGTTATCTTGGAACCAATCATGAAAGTTGATATCCGTGTACCAGAAGAATACATGGGTGATGTTATGGGACAAGTTACTGCTCGTCGTGGTAACGTTGAAGGTATGGAAGCACAAGATAATGCACAAAACATCCATGCTAATGTTCCTCTTTCAGAAATGTTTGGTTATGCAACTGACTTACGTTCTGCAACTCAAGGTCGTGGTACTTTCGTAATGTCATTTGATCACTACACTGCTGTTCCTAAGAATATCCAAGAAGATATTATTAAGAAAAACGGTGGAGAAGCTTAATTAAATAATTAAAAAAGATTCGCTAATTTATTTTAGTGAATCTTTTTTGTATATAGCGGTAAAACCCTTGCAACCATTGTTATTTTGCGATATCATATAATAGTATCTTTTGTTAGGGCAGACTGTGCCCTAAACAAAATTTAAATAAGCAATGATGTAAAAGATTGCGGCACACCCGGCCGCTTTGCCATGGCTATGGATGTCGGTAACTTTTACGGAGTTAGTCTTAAAATGATAATAGACGAAGGAGGGAAAAAAATGGCAAAAGAAAAAATCCGTATTCGCTTAAAGGCGTACGAACACCGCAGTTTAGATCAAGCTGCTGATAAAATTGTTGCTACTGCACAAAGAACAGGTGCCGCTATTTCAGGTCCAATTCCATTGCCCACTGAAAGAGCACTTTATACAGTGTTAGCTTCACCATTCAAATACAGTAAAGAGCAAGAACAATTTGAAATGTTAACTCACAAACGTTTAATTGATATTTTGAACCCAACACCAAAAACTGTTGATTCATTAATGAAGTTAGACTTACCAAGTGGTGTTGATATCGAAATCAAATTATAATACACAATATTGGAGGTGTACTCATGATCAAAAAAGGAATCTTAGGTAAGAAAGTTGGTATGACTCAAGTTTTCGCTGAAAACGGTGAGTTGGTCCCAGTTACTGTTGTTGACGTAACTCCTAACGTTGTTTTACAAGTTAAAAACAACGAAACAGATGGATACGAAGCAGTTCAACTTGGATTTGACGAAAAACGTGCAGTGTTGAGTAACAAACCTGAACAAGGACATGCTAAAAAAGCTGACACAACTCCTAAGCGCTTCATTCGTGAAATCAGTGAAGTCGACTTAGACAGTTACAAAGTCGGTGATGAAGTTAAGGCTGACACATTTGCAGCTGGAGACTCAGTTGACGTTACTGGTGTTACAAAAGGTCATGGATACCAAGGTAATGTTCACAAAGATGGTCAACGTCGTGGACCAGAAACTCACGGTTCAAGATATCACCGTCGCCCAGGTTCACTTGGTATTATCATTAACCGTGTTGTTAAAGGTATGAAATTACCAGGTCGTATGGGTAACAAAACAGTTACAATTCAAAACCTTGAAATCGTTAAAGCAGATGTTGAAAACAACGTATTGTTAATTAAGGGAAATGTTCCTGGTGCTAACAAATCACTTGTTACTGTTCGTACATCTGTTTGCGAAACAAGAAAATAAAGAAAGGAGGAACCGCAAATGACAAGCGTATCATTATACAAACAAGATGGTAGTAAAAACGGATCAGTTGATCTTAATGAAAACATCTTCGGTATTGAACCAAACGAAAACGTGGTATTTGACACAGTTGTAATGCAAAGAGCTTCACAACGTCAAGGTACTAACGGAGTTAAGACTAGAGGCCAAGTTTCTGGTGGTGGTAAGAAACCATGGAGACAAAAAGGTACAGGTCGTGCTCGTCAAGGTTCTATTCGTTCACCACAATGGGTTGGCGGTGGAGTAGTATTTGGACCAACAACTCGTTCATATAGCTACCACCTTCCTAAGAAGGTTACTAGATTAGCTGTTAAATCTGTTCTTTCAGAAAAAGTTGCAAACGATAACTTTGTTGTTGTTGACTCATTGAGTTTCGACGCACCAAAGACTAAAGACTTTGCTGCTTTACTAAAGAACCTTGATGCAGATGCTAAGACATTAGTAGTTTTGGAAGATTTAAACGATAATGTTGCTCGTTCAGCAAAAAACATTAAAAATGTTCAAGTGATTAGTGCCAAAGGTGTTAACGCTCTTGATATTTTAAATGCTAAAAAAGTCGTTATTACCAAAGCTGCTCTTTCTCAAGTAGAGGAGGTGCTCGCATAATGGAAGCACGAGATATCATTTTACGTCCAGTAATCACTGAAGCTTCAACTGATCGTATGGACGACAAAAAGTATACATTTGATGTTGATTTACGAGCAAACAAAAACCAAATCAAAAATGCTGTTGAAGCTATTTTTGGTGTAAGTGTTGCTAAAGTTAACGTAATGAACGTTAGAGGTAAAGAAAAACGCCAAGGTCGTTTCGTAGGTTTCACTAAGAAACGTCGTAAAGCAATCGTTACCTTAACAAACGATTCTGAAGAAATTAAGTTATTTTCTGAAGAATAATCTAAGTAGAGGAGGAAAACAACGTGGTTTTAAAGAAATATAAACCAACGACTAATGGTCGTCGTAATATGACTAGTATTGACTACAGTACTATTACAACTAACAAGCCTGAAAAGAGCTTAGTTCAAGCTAACTCAAAAAGAGCTGGTCGTAACAACTCAGGTCGTATGACAGTTCGTCATCGTGGTGGTGGTAACAAACACTTATACCGTGTGATTGACTTCAAACGTAACACTGACGATGTTAAGGCAACAGTTAAAACTATTGAATATGATCCAAACAGAACCGCAAACATTGCGTTAATCGTATATGAAAACGGTATTAAGTCATATATTCTTGCTCCTAAGGGATTAAAAGTTGGAGATGTAGTTGAATCCGGTGTTAATGCTGACATTAAAACTGGTAACGCACTTCCACTTAAAAACATTCCTGCTGGAACAACAATTCACAATATCGAATTAAAACCTGGTAAAGGTGGTCAATTGGCTCGTTCAGCTGGTAACTCAGCTCAACTATTAAGTAGCGAACCAGACAGCAAGTACTCACTTGTTAAATTACCTTCTGGTGAAGTTAGAATGATTCTTTCTGTTTGTCGTGCCACAATTGGTACTATCGGAAACGAAGAACACTCACTTATCAACTGGGGTAAAGCAGGTCGTACTCGTTACCGTGGTCAAAGACCTCACGTTCGTGGATCTGTAATGAACCCTAACGATCACCCTCATGGTGGTGGTGAAGGTAAAGCACCTGTTGGTTACCCATCTCCTTTGTCACCTTGGCACAAGAAGACTGCTGGTAAGAAGACCCGTTCTAAGAGCGCACGTTCAAACAAATTTATTGTTCGTCGTCGTAAAGGTTCAAAGATGTAATTTGATTGCAGCTTGATAAAAGACTTAATAGAGGAGGTTTCATAAATGAGTCGTAGTTTGAAAAAGGGACCATTCGCTGATCAATCTTTATTGAAAAAAATCGATGCCCAAAAAGATCAAGAAAAAAAGACTGTAATTAAAACATGGTCTCGTCGTTCAACTATTTTCCCAAGTTTCATTGGATACACAATTTCAGTATACAATGGTAGAACTCATGTCCCAGTTTACGTTCAAGAAGACATGGTTGGACACAAGCTTGGTGAATTTGTACCAACTCGTACATTCCATGGTCATGGAAGTAACGATAAGAAAACAGTTTAACAAGGAGGATATCTAATGGCTGAACAAGTTACATCAGCACAAGCTATTGCTAAAACTGTTCGTATTGCCCCACGTAAGGTCCGCCTTGTTTTAGATCTTATTAGAGGTAAAAACGTAGCAGAAGCTACTTCAATTCTTGAGTTCACCCCTCGTGGTGCATCTCCAGTTGTTGAAAAAGTTTTAAAATCAGCTGTAGCCAATGCAGAAAATAATTTTGATCTTGATGGTCAAAGCCTTGTTGTTAGTGAAGCATTTGCAAACGAAGGACCAACTTTAAAACGTTTCCGTCCACGTGCAAAAGGTTCTGCTTCACCAATCAACAAACGTACTAGTCACATTACAATCGTAGTGTCAGAAAAGAAGGAGGGATAGAGCATGGGTCAAAAAATTAACCCTAATGGTTTCCGTATCGGTGTTAACCGTAACTGGCAAGCTCAATGGTATGCAAACGATGAAAACTTTGCTTCATACTTAAATGAAGATTTAAAGATTCGTGAATACCTTGCAAAACGTCTTGCTGACGCTTCAGTATCAGCTGTTGATATTGAACGTGCTGCTAAGCGTGTAAACATTTCTATCCACACTGCAAAACCCGGAATGGTTATTGGTAAGGGTGGATCAGAAGTTGAAAATCTACGTAACGAATTAAACAAATTAACTGGACGTCGTGTTCATATCAACATTATCGAAATTAAGAAACCTGACTTAGAAGCTGAATTAGTTGGTGACAACATCGCTAAACAACTTGAAGGTCGTGTTGCTTTCCGTCGTGCTATGCGTCAAGCTATGAAGGGTGTTATGCGTTCTGGAGCACAGGGTGTTAGAACACAATCAGCTGGTCGTTTAAACGGTGCCGATATGGCTCGTATTGAAAGTTACTCAGAAGGTAGTGTTCCACTCCACACATTGAGAGCAGATATTGACTACTCATGGAATGAAGCACACACAACATACGGTGCAATCGGTGTAAAAACTTGGATTAACCGTGGTGAAGTTTTACCTAGCAAACCTGAGGAAAATCGTAAGGGAGGTAAATAAACATGCTTGTACCAAAACGTGTTAAACACCGTCGTGAATTCCGTGGTAAGTTACGTGGTCACTCAAAAGGTGGAAACAGTGTATCTTTTGGTGATTACGGTTTACAAGCCATTGATTCACATTGGATCACTAACAGACAAATTGAAGCTTGTCGTATTGCTATCACCCGTTGTATGAAACGTGGTGGTAAAGTTTGGATTAAGATCTTCCCACAAAAATCATATACTGAAAAAGGTATTGGTGTTCGAATGGGTAAAGGTAAAGGTAGTCCAGCTGGATGGGTAGCTGCTGTTAAACGTGACAAGGTACTTTTCGAAGTTGCCGGCGTTAGCGAAGAAGTTGCTATTAAAGCATTGACACTAGCTTCAAACAAGTTACCTGTTCGTACTAGAATTATTAAACGTGAGGAAGTAGGTGGCGAATCAAATGAAGGCTAAAGATATTGCTCAATTAACCACTGATGAAATGCGTGCTAAAGAACAAGATTACAAGAAGGAATTGTTTAATCTTCGTTTCCAATTAGCCACTGGTCAATTAGAAAATACTGCAAGATTGAGAACCGTACGTAAAAATATCGCACGTATCAAGACTGCATTAAGACAAACAGAGTCAAACAAATAGAATACGATAAAAGGAGGGTTTATTTATATGAGCGCAGAACGTAATGAACGTAAAACATATAGAGGTCGTGTTGTTTCTGACAAGATGGATAAGACTATCACAGTTGCCGTTGAAACTACTAAAACACATCCTACTTATGGTAAGCGTATTAAATACACTAAGAAGTACAAGGCTCGTGATGAAAACAACGTTGCAAAAATGAACGATATTGTAGAAATCATGGAAACTAGACCATTATCAAAGACTGTTCACTTCCGTCTTCTAGATGTTGTTGAAAAAGCCGTTATTATCTAGCTTGTATTGATTTATCGTATTCTGATTTTTATTTGAAGGGAGGACACTTACTATGATCCAACAAGAAAGTCGTTTAAAGGTTGCTGACAACTCTGGAGCACGAGAACTTTTAACTATTAAAGTTCTAGGTGGTTCACGAGTTAGATATGCTGGTATTGGTGATACAATTGTTGCTACTGTTAAGCAAGCAACACCAGGTGGCGTTGTCAAAAAAGGTGACGTTGTAAAGGCTGTTATTGTAAGAACTAAGTCAGTTGCTCGTAGAGCTGATGGTTCATACATTCGTTTCGACGAAAATGCAGCTGTTCTAATTAATGATGATAAGAGTCCTAAAGGTACACGTATTTTTGGACCGGTTGCTCGTGAATTACGTAATAACAATTTCATGAAGATCGTTTCATTAGCACCTGAAGTACTTTAATACTAATAAGCAAATCAAGGAGGTGCCAGACTAATGTTCTTGAAAACTGGTGACAAAGTTCGTGTTATTGCTGGAAAAGACAAGGGTAAAGATGGTCAAATCATCAAAACCATTGCCTCAGCTAATCGCGTGATTGTTGAAGGAATCAACAAAGTTAAAAAACATCAAAAGGCTTCTCAAGCTAATCCACAAGGTGGAGTTGCTGATGTTGAAGCTCCAATTAACGCATCAAACGTTATGTTAATCGACCCATCAAATAACGAACCTACTAGAATTAGTGTGGAAGTTAAAGATGGTAAAAAAATTCGTATTTCAAAGAAATCACATAAAGCAATCGATTAAGATTGTCAGTGAAAGGAGGAAATTATTCGCATGTCTACTCGCTTAGAAGAAAGATATAAGAAAGAAATTCTCCCAGCACTAGTTGAAAAGTTCAACTATTCATCAATTATGCAAGGACCAAAACTTGAAAAAATTGTTTTGAATATGGGTGTTGGTGATGCTGTAACAAATTCTAAAAACTTAGACGAGGCTGTTAAAGAATTGACTTTAATCTCAGGTCAAAAGCCACTTGTTACTAAAGCAAAGAAATCAATTGCAACTTTCCGTTTACGTCAAGGTATGTCAATTGGTGCCAAAGTCACACTTAGAGGTGACAAAATGTATGAATTCTTAGATAAATTAGTAAATGTTTCATTACCACGTGTTCGTGATTTCCACGGAGTTCCAAACCGTTCATTTGACGGTCGCGGAAACTACACATTGGGTGTTAAGGAACAATTAATTTTCCCAGAAATCAATTATGATGATGTTAACCGTGTTAGAGGTTTAGATATCGTACTTGTTACAACTGCTAAAACTGACGAAGAAGGCCACGAATTGTTAAGTCAATTTGGAATGCCATTCGCTAAATAGGAGGGTTTATATTGGCTAAGAAATCATTAGTTGCAAAAAACAAACGTCCAGCTAAATATGCTGTTCAAGCATACACACGTTGTGAACGTTGTGGTAGACCCCGTGCGGTCTACCAAAAGTTCCACTTATGCCGAATTTGTTTAAGACAACTTGCCCACAAGGGTCAAATTCCTGGTATGAAAAAAGCTAGTTGGTAAAATAAACAAATTAAAAAGGAGGTTCTACGTTCATGGTAATGACAGATCCAATTGCAGATTTTCTAACTCGAATTCGTAACGCGAACATGGTTCGTCACAATTCAGTAGATGTACCTGCATCAAAAATGAAACAAAATATTGCTGAAATCTTAAAACGTGAAGGTTTCATCAGTCGAGTTGAATATCTCGAAGATGATAACCAAGGTGTTATCAGACTTTATCTTAAATACGGTAAAGATAATCAACGAGTAATCTCAGGGTTGAAGAGAATTTCAAAACCAGGTTTACGTTCATACGTTAAAGCTGATGATGTTCCTAAGGTTCTTAATGGTCTAGGAATTGCTATTATCTCAACTTCAAATGGTGTTATTACTGATAAAGAAGCCCGCGACAAAAAAGTCGGTGGAGAAGTAATCGCTTACGTTTGGTAAAAAATAAAAAAGAAATGGAGGTGTCTAACAAATGAGTAGAATTGGTTATAAAAAAATTGAAGTTCCTGAAAACGTTACTGTTGAACGTCAAGATGACGTCGTAACTGTTAAAGGTCCAAAAGGTGAATTATCTGCAACTTTCGCACCAGATGTAACTATGAATGTTGAAGGTAACGTAATTACTTTCGAACCAACAGGTAAGTACGTTAACAGAATGCGTGCTTTACATGGTACTCAACGTGCTAACCTTGCTAATATGATTGAAGGAGTCAACAATGGATTCCAAAAAACAATGAAATTAGTTGGGGTTGGTTACCGTACTCAACTTAAAGGATCAACTTTGATTCTTAACGTTGGTTACTCAAACCCAGTTGAAGTTCCAGTTCCTGAAGACTTAGATGTTAAAGTTCCAGACAATACTACAATTGAAATTGCTGGTATGAACAAACAACACGTTGGTGACTTTGCTGATCGTGTTCGTTCAGTTCGTTCACCTGAACCATACAAGGGTAAAGGTATTCGTTACGAAAACGAACGTATTGTTCTTCGTGAAGGTAAGACTGGTAAATAAGCTTAAATAAACAATAAATATAGAGGTGACTATTTTGATTACAAAACCAAGCAAAAATAAAACACGTGTCATTCGACACAAACGTGTTCGTACAAAAATTGCTGGTACTGCTGAGTGCCCACGTTTAGACGTATTCCGTTCTAACAAAAACATCTACGCTCAAGTTATTGATGACGTAGCGGGTGTAACGCTAGCTAGTGCCTCAACTCTTGATAAAGAAGTTACTGAAGGTAACAAAACTGAACAAGCACAAGCTGTTGGTAAGTTAGTTGCTGAACGTGCTCTTAAAGAAAACATTAAAACAGTCGTTTTTGACCGTGGTGGTTACTTATACCATGGACGTGTTGCTGCTCTTGCTGATGCTGCACGTGAAAATGGACTTGAATTCTAAAAAAGGAGGAATAAAATCACATGGCTAATTATATTGATCCAAACAAATTGGATTTAGAAGATAACGTTGTTGCCATTAACCGAATCACAAAGGTTGTTAAAGGTGGACGTCGACTACGTTTTGCCGCTTTAGCAGTTGTTGGTGACAAAAATGGTCACGTTGGTTTCGGTACGGGTAAAGCACAAGAAGTTCCTGAAGCAATCCGTAAAGCGGTTGAAGCTGCAAGAAAGAACTTAATTGAAGTTCCTATTGTTGGAACTACTATTCCTCACGAAATCGTTGGTGTTTACGGTGGTGGAAGAATTATGCTTAAACCTGCCGAAGAAGGTTCTGGAGTTGCTGCTGGTGGTGCCGTTCGTTCAGTTATGGAATTAGCTGGAATTAACGATGTTACAAGTAAACGTCTTGGTTCTGATACTAAGATTAACGTTATTCGTGCAACTTTCGAAGGTCTTAAAGGACTTAAGAGCGCTAACGAAGTATCTGAACTTCGTGGTGTTTCTGTTGATCATTTAGCTGAATAAGGAGGATTATCAGATGGCTCAATTAAAGGTTACTTTAGTTCACAGTGCTGCTCATCGTCTTCCAAAACAACGTAAGATTGTGGAAGCTCTTGGTTTAGGTCGTATCAACAGTAGCGTAGTACTACCAGATAGTGCTGCTACTCGTGGTGCCCTATTCAAAGTTGCGCACTTAATTAAGGTTGAACAAGTTAAAGATTAGTTAAATTAAAGTAAGAGGAGGTGCAAATTAATGAAGTTAAACGAATTAAAATACGCTGAAGGTTCACGTGGCGAAAGAACTAGAAAAGGTCGTGGCCGTTCAAGCAAAGGTAAAACTTCTGGTCGTGGACAAAAAGGTCAAAAGGCTCGTGGGAAAACTCGTTTAGGTTTTGAAGGTGGACAAATGCCATTGTACCGTCGTATTCCAAAACGTGGTTTTACCAACATTAACCGCAAAGACATCGCAATCGTAAACGTTGAAGAACTTAACGTATTCGATAATGGTGTAGAAGTAACTCCAGCACTTTTAATCCAAGCCGGCATTATTAAAAATGTTAAGGATGGAGTAAAAGTTCTTGGTGAAGGTAAACTAGAAAAGAACTTAACTGTTAAGGTTAATAAATTTTCTGAAAATGCCAAAAAAGCTATTGAAGATGCTGGTGGTAAAGCCGAGGTGATCTAATGTTATCTACCTTAAAAAGTGCATTTGGAGATAAAAATATTCGTAAAAAGATTCTTTTTACGATATTTGTATTAGCAATTTTCCGAGTGGGTGCTTATATAACAGTCCCTGGAGTTAACGCTAAGGCACTCCAAGAAGTAGCTTCTTCTGGTTTAGTTAACGTTTTGAATATCTTCAGTGGTGGTGGACTAACTAATTATTCCATTTTTGCCATGGGGGTTTCGCCCTATATTACTGCTCAAATTGTGGTGCAATTACTCCAAATGGATATTGTGCCTAAATTTGTAGAGTGGGGAAAGCAAGGAGAAGTTGGTCGTCTTAAGCTTGATAAAGTTACTAGACGATTAACAATCTTTTTAGCTTTTGCTCAATCTGTCGGAATTACGGCTGGATTCAATGCTTTAAGTAGCTTACATTTAGTCGATAATCCCGGTATCGCAACGTATGCAAGTATTGGTTTAATTTTAACCGGTGGAACCATGTTAACCACTTGGATGGGAGACATGATTACTGATAAAGGAATTGGTCAGGGAGTTTCCATGATCATTTTTGCAGGGATTGTTGCAAACATTCCTACTGGTTTTCAAGGTCTATATCGTGAGTATATTCAAGGAACCACTATGAGTAACTTATGGCAACCAGCATTAATTGTTGCAGGAATCGTAGTTGCAATTATTTTAATTGTTACTTTCGTGACCTGGGTACAACAAGCTGAGCGTCGGATTCCAATTCAATATACTCGTCGTGCCGCTGGATCTTTAAAAAACAGTTATCTTCCATTAAAAGTTAACGTTGCTGGTGTTATCCCAGTTATCTTTGCCAGTGCATTTATATCAACCCCACAAACTATCTTAATGTTCTTTACTAATAGTCAAGGTAGTAAAGGTTGGTTTAAATTCTTAACTGAATTGTTTAATATGCAAACTCCAATGGGTGCTACATTTTATACAGTTCTAATTGTTGTTTTTACCTTTTTCTATGCATTTGTTCAAGTTAATCCAGAAAAACTTTCTGAAAACTTGCAAAAGCAAGGAAGTTATATTCCTGGGGTATGGCCTGGTAAATCAACCCAAGATTATGTCTCACGTTTATTAATGAGACTAAGTACAGTTGGTGCCTTATTCTTAGGATTTGTTTCATTGGTTCCATTGATTGCCCAAAACGTTTGGGATCTTAACAGCTCGATTGGTTTAGGTGGTACTAACCTTCTAATTATTGTCGGAGTTGCGATTGAAACTATGAATCAAATTAAAGGTTTAACAATGAGACAGGAATATGTTGGATTTATCCAAGATGAACCAAAAGATAAATAGTGGAGGCAAGTAAAAATGTCAAAGAATTTATTACTAATGGGTCTTCCTGGTGCCGGTAAAGGTACTCAAGCTGAAAACATCGTTGAAAAATATGGGATTCCTCATATTTCAACTGGTGATATCTTTAGAGCAGCTATGAAAGAGAAGACACCGATGGGTGTTAAAGCTCAACAATATATCGATAAAGGTGAACTTGTTCCTGATGATGTCACTTGTGGAATCGTTGAAGAGCGTTTGAAACAAGCTGATACTAAGAACGGCTATCTTTTAGATGGTTTTCCTAGAACATTAGAACAAGCTAAACAACTTGAAATTATGGGAGAAAAGCTTGATAAAAAGCTTGATGCCGTAATTAACATTGATGTTGATCCTGATATCTTAGTTGCTCGCTTGTCAGGTAGATTTATTTGTAAAAGCTGTGGTGCTACTTATCATAAATTATACAAACAACCTAAAGTAGAAGGTACTTGTGATAATTGTGGAGGACATGCATTTTATCAACGAAGTGATGATGAACCTGAAACTGTTAAAAATCGATTAAAGGTTAACCTTGAAATGAATACACCACTAGTTGATTTTTACAGTAAATTAAATTTATTGCACACGGTTGCAGGTGATCAAAATATTACTGATGTTACAAAAGACATTAACAAGATTCTTACAAATTTGGACTAAGGTCTTCTTAATTGTCGAAATGACAAGTATGTGATATATTGAAGAATGCTGGTACCATTTAATACGAATTAATTGATTATAAATTTGGAGGATTACTTTTTGTCTAAAGATAACGTAATTGAAGTAGAAGGAAAGATTACTGAAACCTTACCTAATGCAATGTTTAAGGTAGAACTTGAGAATGGGCACAATATTTTGGCCCACGTTTCAGGAAAAATTAGAATGCATTACATTAAAATACTTCCGGGAGACCGTGTAACTGTTGAAATGTCACCATATGATTTAACTAAGGGTAGAATTACTTATAGATTTAAGTAATCACCTTTTATTAGGAGGTTAATAAAATGAAAGTAAGACCATCAGTAAAGAAAATTTGTGAACAATGCAAAGTTATTAAACGTAGAGGTCGAGTAATGATCATTTGTTCAGCAAATCCAAAACACAAACAAAGACAAGGTAAATAATTTTAAAAAAATAGGAGGTGGAATTATATGGCTCGTATCGCCGGAGTGGATTTACCACGTAATAAACGTATCGTTATTGCACTTACTTACATCTACGGTGTTGGTGAAACAACAGCTAGAAAAGTACTTAATGCAGCTGCTGTTTCAGAAGACGTTCGTACTCAAGATTTAACTCCTGATCAAGAAGATAAGATTAGAAAAGTTCTTGATGACTATGTTATCGAAGGTGACTTACGTCGTAACGTAAGTATGGACATCAAACTTCTTTCAGAAATTGGTTCATACCGTGGAATGAGACATCGTCGTGGTTTGCCTCTTAGAGGTCAACACACTAAAAATAACGCACGTACTCGTAAAGGTAAAAGAACCAAGAAATAATAAATAAAAAGGAGGTTATCAGTTATTATGGTTAAGAAAAATATTCGTAAGCGTAAAGCAAAGAAGCATGTTGAAGCTGGTGTGGCTCACATTCACTCAACATTTAACAACACATTGGTTATGATTACTGATGTTCAAGGTAATGCAATTGCCTGGTCATCTGCTGGTGCTTTAGGATTCCGTGGAAGCCGTAAATCAACTCCATTTGCTGCACAAATGGCTGCTGAAGCAGCTGCTAAAACAGCTATGGAACATGGAATGAAATCAGTTGAAGTTTCAGTTAAAGGACCTGGTTCAGGTCGTGAATCAGCAATCCGTGCCCTACAAACTACTGGTTTAGAAGTTGCAGCTATTCGTGACGTTACTCCAGTTCCTCATAATGGTTGTCGTCCTCCAAAACGTCGTAGAGTTTAATTTTTAATGAATTTTATTTTTATAATGGACTCAACGCGGTTTGAAAGGGGTAGAAGCTAGATGATTGAATTTGAAAAGCCTAACATTCATAATATTGAAGAAACAAGTAACTACGGTGAAGTAGTTGTAGAACCATTAGAACGTGGATATGGTACCACACTAGGTAACTCATTAAGAAGAATTTTATTAGCTTCATTACCAGGTGCAGCCGTAACAAGTGTTCAAATTGATGGTGTTTTGCATGAATTCTCTACTGTAAAGGGTGTTACAGAAGATGTCACAAAAATTATTTTAAACTTGAAAAAGCTTAAATTAAGTATTGAGGCAGAAGGTAACGAAAATCATACATTGAGTATTGATGTGACTGGTCCTGCTGATGTTACTGCAGCTGATATCGTTACAGACAGTGAAACAACAGTTCTAAATCCAGAATTGCATATTGCTACTGTTGCTGAAGGTGCTACATTACACATGACCATGAGTGCAAACAAAGGTCGTGGTTTTGTATCAGCTGAAGAAAATAAAGTTAGAAACGATGATATGCCAATTGGTATGTTACCAATCGATTCTATCTATACCCCAATCGAACGTGTTAACTACCAAGTTGAAGATACACGTGTTGGACAACGCGATGATTTCGATAAATTGACATTAGATGTTTGGACTGACGGTTCAATTTCTCCTTCAGACTCAATTAGTTTGGCTGCTAAGATTTTAAATCAACATTTAGAAATGTTTGTTGACTTAACTGATCGTGCACAAAAGACTAATGTCATGGTTGAAAAAGAAGAAACCAAAAAAGAAAAAATGCTTGAAATGTCAATTGAAGAGCTTGATCTTTCAGTACGTTCATACAACTGTTTGAAACGTGCAGGAATTAACACTGTTCAAGAATTAACTGATAAATCAATGGCCGATATGATGAAGGTTAGAAACCTTGGGCGTAAATCACTCGAGGAAATTGAACACAAAATTGAAGCACTCGGTTTATCATTTCGTAACGAAGATTAATAAAAAGGAGGATATCCACTTATGAGTTATCGTAAATTTGGTCGTGAAAAAGGACCTCGTCGCGCTATGCTTCGTAACCTAACTACTGAATTAATCATTAATGGTCGCATTGAAACTACTGAAGCCAAAGCTAAGACTGTTAGATCTTCAGCAGAAAAAATGGTTTCTTTAGGTAAACGCGGAGATTTAGCTGCTCGTCGTCAAGCTGCAGCATACTTACAAAACATGGTTGCTGACGTAAAAGAAGATGGCGACAAGATTAAAGTAACTACTGCTTTACAAAAGTTATTTGATGAAGTTGCACCTCAGTACAAGGACCGTAACGGTGGTTACACTCGTATCCTTAAAACTATGCCACGTCGTGGTGATGGTGCCCCAATGGTAATTTTAGAATTTGTTTAATTACAAATTTAAAAGCAATTAAATAATAACTGAATCACTAAGGTTGAGGTATAAAGCGTTATGATGATGGGAATTCCCAAGTCTAGCTTGAATGTGGATTGTTCCATGCACCTCAATCTTTTAGTGATTTTTTTATACATATTTTTCTGGGAGAAAAGGTGAGTAAATGAAGTCAATAATTAAATTTGAAGATGTGTCTTTTAGCTATCAAAAACAACAATCAACAATTGAAAATGTTTCTTTTGCAGTTAACGAAAACGAATCAATTGCGTTAATTGGAAAAAATGGAAGTGGAAAAAGTACCATTGCCAAATTAATTGATGGCTTACTTATCCCAGATTCAGGTAAAATCATGGTTGCAGGGCAAGAACTGCAAGCAAAAAACATAAGTCAAATTAGACAAAAAATTGGAATTGTATTTCAAAATCCAGAAGACCAAATTATTGGAGCTACCGTAGCAGAAGACGTGGCATTTGGTCTAGAAAATCAAAACATGGATGCTGACTTAATGCAAAATAGAGTCAGCACAGCGTTAAAAGCAGTGGGAATTTATGAAAAAAGAGATGTTAATCCCCAACAATTATCGGGAGGCCAAAAACAAAAGGTTTCTCTTGCGAGGGCAATTGCACTAAATTCTCAGATTTTGATTTTGGACGAAGCAACTAGTATGCTCGATCCAACCGCGAAACATGATATCATGAAGACAATTGGAAAATTGCGATCAGATTACCAACTTACAATCATTAATATTACTCATGATATGGAAAACCTGGTTAATACTGATCGAGTTCTAGCGATGAAAGCTGGTAAATTGGTCTTTAACGGTAAAAGTGATGAATTATTTGCGACTCGTAATTTGTTAAAAGAATTAGAAATTGAAACACCATTTACAGAACAAGTTAAACAGCAACTACAAGCAAAGGGATTGGAATTTCCCAATCAATATCTAAACGAAGAGGAATTAAGCCAGTGGATAACAAAATTGTTTTAGATCAGGTTAATTATACTTACGCAAAAGATACTCCTTTTGCGCATCAAGCATTAAAAGGACTTGATTTAACTATCAATGCTGGTGAATTTGTTAGTATCATTGGAAAAACTGGTAGTGGTAAATCAACCTTAGTCCGACTTTTAAACGGATTGCTAATCGCTGATGAAGGTCGAGTTTCTGTGAACAATCTTACTTTAAAGAAAAAGATGAAAAAAGCAGAAATTTTGCAACTCAGGTCTCAAGTTGGCATGATTTTTCAATCTGCGGAAAAACAATTGTTTGCGGATTCTGTAATTGAAGACGTTAGCTTTGGTCCGCAAAACTTTGGAGTTCCTAGAGAAAAAGCAATTGAGCAAGCTAAACAGGTTTTAAAGCAGGTCGGAATTCCAGCTGAATTATTTAATCGTTCCCCCTTTGAATTATCAGGTGGTCAGATGAGAAGGGTTGCAATTGCGGGAGTCTTAGTTATGAATCCCACTATCCTAATTTTAGATGAACCAACCGTTGGATTAGATGAAATTGGACGGCGCGAGATTTTAGAAATCATTCAGGCGTTAAATGAGCAAAAAAAAGTTACCATAGTTATGATTACCCATAATATGAACGTAGTTAGTGAATACGCTAAAAGGGTAATTTGGCTATCTGATGGGCAATTAAAACTTGATTTACTCACTCGTGATTTTTTTGCCACGGTTTCTGAAACAGAAATTTTACCTCCTGCCGTTCGAATTTATCGGAAATTACAAAAAGCGGGATATGATCTAGAATCGTTACCGTTGACTAAAACAGAGCTAGTTACTGAAATTATGAAAAAAGTTGGGCAATAAGGAGGTTCTGATTTGAATCAGATTGTATTTGGAAATTACTTACCAGGTAATTCTTGGATTCACCGCTTGAATCCGGTTTTAAAAATCATTGCTTCGTTATTGCTTATTAGTTGGACCTTAATAGCTAATAACTTATTTAATTATGGTTTCTTAATTGTTTTTATTGGGATTGAAGTTTTCTTTACGGGAATCAATTTAAAAATCATTTTAAAAGCAATTAAACCGTTTATTTGGCTAATTGGCTTTACGGTAATTATGCAAATTTTGTTTGCCAATCAAGGTCCAATTCTTTTTAGTTGGGGGATCTTTAAAATAACGCAGACGGGAATTAACCTGGCCATTCTAATCTTTTTCCGTTTTTTATTGATTATTATTCAAGCGACGGTTCTGACTTTAACTACCTCACCTAATTCAATTGCATTTGGTGTTGAAAAAATGATTAGTCCCTTAAAAAAACTGGGGATTCCGGTGGAGACGGTTGGAATTATGATTTCAATTGCGCTTCGATTTGTTCCTACTTTGATTGAGGAATTGTATACAATTATGGAAGCTCAAAAATCAAGGGGAGTTATTTTTGGCAGTGGTAGCTTAATCAAGAGGTGCAAGTCTATCAGTGCGCTAATAATTCCCATTCTGGTGTCTTCATTTCGCCATGCGGATAATTTAGCTGATTCACTAGAAGCAAGTGGTTATGATTCCACTAAGCCTAGAAGTAGTTTTCGGAAAAATGAGTGGAGAATTAGTGACACAATTGCACTGGCTCTTTCTGTTTTAGTTGGTGTAGTGGTCTTTGTCTTAAGGAGTTTTTAATGCGACGTTATAAAATTACATTTGCCTATGATGGAACTAATTTTGCCGGCTTTCAAAAACAACCTCACCAGAGAACTGTTGAAGGGGTGTTAACTAAAATTGTTAACCAAATGGCAAAAAATCCGGAAGTAGAGTTGGCAATCTTTGGATCGGGTAGAACTGATGCAGGAGTCCATGCTTTAGCGCAGGTTGCTCATTTTGATTTTCCCTTTGAAATACCAGCAGAAAACATGTTACGTGGAATGAATAGCATGTGTCCGTTAGACATTCAAATTAAAAAAGTAGAAATTGCCGCTAGTGATTTTCATGCTCGGTATGATGTGACTGGGAAAAAGTATCAATATAAAATCGCACAAGGAAGGTTTACAGATCCGTTCAAACGCTTTTATACGGCCCACTGGCGTTTTCCCATGGACTTTTCCTTGATGAATCAAGCAATCCAAGACTTTGTCGGAAAACATGATTTCTCTTCTTTTGTGGCTTCTGGTGCTAAACCAGGTAGTCGGGTCAGAACGGTTTTTGCAGTGGCTGCAAAGCAAGATGTTGCTAATGATGAGATTACCTTTGAATTCTATGGTGATGGTTTTATGTACAATCAGATTAGAATTATGGTAGCGGTATTAGTTGAGATTGGAATGAAAAAAAGACCGGTTGATGATATCAAACGGTTATTAGATGTAAAAGATCGACAAGAAGCAAGATTAACAATGCCTGCTAGTGGGTTATATTTAAAACAAGTTTATTATCCGGGAGATGATTTAAAACATTCCCAAAAAAAGCATCAAATCAAGGATTAAATCATTAATTATGATTGACTTTTTTAATTATAATTTGTAAACTGGTAGTTGGTATTGTTTGCCCCACAATAAGCCCCGGAAACTTATATTGGTGTCGAACAAAACAAAGGAACACGGAGGAAAGAATAGTGCGTACAACATATATGGCTAAACCCGGTGAAATTGAACACAAATGGTACATTATTGATGCTGCTGGTGTTCCAGCAGGTCGTCTTGCAAGTGTTACTGCTTCAATTTTACGCGGTAAGAACAAACCAACATACACACCTAACGTAGATACAGGTGATAATGTTATTATTATTAATGCTAGTCAAGTTGGTTTGACTGGTCACAAAGCTAGAGATAAAAAGCACTACCACCACACTCAATACATTGGTGGTATTAAAGAAGAATCATTTGGTCAATTACGTGCAGAAAAACCTGAAAAGTTTGTTGAACAAGTTGTTAAGGGTATGCTTCCTCACAACTCATTAGGCCGTAAAATCGGTTTGAAACTTCACGTTTATGCTGGTGAAGACCACAAGCATGATGCACAAAAACCAGAAGTTTTAGATATTACTAACCTAATTTAAGGAGGAAATACAACATGGCTAAAGTTCAATACAGTGGTACAGGTCGTCGTAAAGACTCAGTTGCCCGTGTACGTCTAGTACCTGGTACTGGTAAAGTTATCGTTAACGGTAAAGATGTAGAAGAATACATCCCATTCCCTAACTTACGTGCAGTTATCCTACAACCATTTAACGTTACTGAAACATTAGGAAACTATGATACATTAGTTAACGTTAATGGTGGTGGTTTCTCAGGTCAATCAGGTGCTATCCGTCACGGAATTGCCCGTGCATTATTAACAGTTGATCCTGACTTCCGTGAATCATTAAAACGTGCTGGTCTATTAACTCGTGACTCACGTATGAAAGAACGTAAGAAACCAGGTCTTAAGAAAGCTCGTAAGGCTGGACAATTCTCAAAACGTTAATATATATTTATATTTACAATTTGGCACTCATGCATTCGCATGGGTGTTTTTTTATCCAAAAAAAAACAGACTCATAAGTCTGCTTTAATTATTTATTATTAATCTTCAGTTTCTTCTTTGGGTTCTTCTTTTTTAGGATGGGGAACCTGCTTAATCATCGTTAGTTCTTTCCAGTTAACAACTGTTTTGTTGTGGTAAGAATCGATAATATCAGGATCATCAGATTCGAAAGAAATTAAGAAGGAGTTTTTATAAGCCTTTTCAATTGTTCCGGAAAAGTCTTCTTTTTTAATTTTGAAACCAACAATATCACCAATATCAAAAGGGGAAAGTTCAGTTTCTGTTTGTTCGTCATTTTTCTTTGGCATCGTTTTCGCCTCCTCGATTTAAATCGGACTAGATAAAAAATCCACTACCGCTTAATTATAACCTATTTTGTAGTACAATTTAAGTATATCGAAAGATGTAGGTGTTTAATTTGACAAAAAAAAAATCACATAAAAAGTATCATAAGCGACGACCTAAAAAGAAAACCAAACCAACTGGAGTTGCAGGTTATGGTTTGATATTTATGATTGTTGCCGCCATGTTTTTAGCAGTAGGTGCAATTAAAAATGTTAGTTCACCAATTTTTAACACATATCAAGAAGCTGACGTTAACAAAGAACACCAAGATTTTATTAATAAAATTTTGCCGGAAGCATTGGAAGTCCAAAAAAAATATAACATTCTAACTAGTATCACGCTTTCACAGTCAATTTTAGAATCTAATTGGGGACAGAGCGAGCTTTCTTCCAAGTACAATAACTTGTTTGGGGTGAAAGCTAGTGAAGTGCAAAAGGGAGTTAATTTAAGCACAACTGAATATCGAAGTGGAGTTCCAGAAACCGTAACCGGGCGTTTTAGGGTTTATGATAGTTGGGATGAATCGATTGAAGCCCATGCAATTTTGATTGCTCATGGTACAGATTGGAATAGTCAGCAATATAAAGAAGTTATCGAAGCTGATAATTATCGTGATTCCGCTAAGGGACTTAGTATCGATGGTTACGCCACAGATCCTGCTTATGCTGAAAAAATTATTGAAATTATCGAAAAGTATCATTTAAATAAATATGATCAGAAAAATAACTAGGAGGAAGTTATCATGGATTCAAACTATTTACACCCCGGAGCAACGGTGGGAATTATTGGAGATAATATTAATGCATGTCAATTTGCCAAAGAAGGCAGAAACCTTGGTTTTAAAGTGGGGTTATTTACGGGATTCTCCGAAAGTAAAATCAGACAATACGTTGATTTTGTAGTAGTGGGAGATCCAAATGACGAAGATAAATTGACGTTATTTGCTGATCGTTGTGATTTAATTACGTATGCTAGTGAGTTTGTGTCAGTTGATGCGATTGAATTTTTAGAAAAACGGACGAACGTTCTACAAGGAACTGATTTGTTAGAAATTACGCAAGATCGCGCTTTAGAGCATGCCTTTTTTGATCAGATTAATATTAACGGGGTCCCTTATTCTACGGTAGTTGACGTTGATGACGTTAAGACAACCATCGATTCAATTGGCTATCCAGCAATTTTAAAACCCATCTTGAAAAGTAGTGTTGGGCAAGAGAGTGTTTCAATCAAGACTCCAGCAGAAATCAGTAATTTTAATCAACTATTTGAATATGGATCGTATTTATTAGAATCAGACGTTGAATATAAAAGAGAGTTTTCCGTTCAAGCAGTACGAGCTGCCAATGGTTCAATCGAACAATTCCCCGTTTTAGAGGTTACGCAAATGGGCGGTGTGACCCGGGTAATTAACACTAATTTAGCTGATATTGCTGATGTGGTTGCTGAAATCAAGAAAATTGTCGCTAAAATTGGTGATAATATTAATTATATCGGTCTTTATGGCGTTAAATTTGGCTTAGATAGTAATCAGACACTCTACGTGAGAAATATTTCCGCTAGTGGTGATTCAGAGGCCTATATTTTCAACCAATCAATGAATGTAAGTGCCTATCAACAACATTTCCGTGCAATTGCTAATTATCCCTTGATGCCAATTAAAAAATATCAGGATGTAATCTTGCAATCCTTTATGCCTGATCAATTAATGCCTGTTTTAGACTTGGTTAACCAACATTCTGATTGGGGGATTCGCTTTGAAATCCAATGTATTTTAATTGCTACGGATGATGTGGCTAAGAATGTGGCAGTATTGGATAATAATAATTTATAAAGATTAAAAAAATGTAAGAGTCAGCAAATAAGCTGGCCCTTTTTTTGCTATAATTAGACTAAGAGAATTTTTTTGGAGGACGAATTAGAATGGCAATTGCAAACCTGTTAGATAGTATGAACGATAAGCAAAGAGAGGCAGTTGAACAAACTGAAGGTCCTCTTTTAGTAATGGCAGGTGCAGGTAGTGGAAAGACGAGAGTTTTAACCCACCGAATTGCCTACTTGATTGAAGATGAAAAGGTGATGCCTTGGAACATCTTAGCAATCACTTTTACGAATAAGGCCGCCCGCGAAATGAAAGAGCGAGTTAATAAGTTGCTAGAAGTCGGTGGCAATGATGTTTGGGTCTCCACTTTTCATGCTTTGGGAGTGCGAATCTTACGAAGAAACATTGAAAAACTAGGTTATAATCAAGCTTTTTCAATTGTGGGTTCTAGTGAACAAAAAACATTAGTTAAGCGAATTTTGAGTGACATGAATTTGGATCCAAAACAAAATGATCCACGGGCTATTTTAGGAGCAATTTCTAATGCGAAAAACAACTTAGAGACTCCTGCTGAGTATCATAAAAATCACAATGATAATAATCCATTTCATCAAGTAACTGACTTAGTTTATGAGGAATACCAAAAACGATTAAAACAAAACGATTCAGTTGATTTTGATGATTTAATTATGCTTACCATTCGACTATTTGAACAATTTCCGGATGTCTTAAGCTACTATCAAAATAAATTTCACTACATTCATGTGGATGAATACCAAGATACTAATGAGGCACAATATCAACTTGTTAGTATGCTAGCCGATAAATATGAAAATATTTGTGTGGTTGGTGATGCCGATCAAAGTATTTATGGTTGGCGTGGTGCAAATATGAGCAATATTTTAAATTTCGAAAATGATTATCCTAATGCACATTTAGTAATGTTGGAACAAAATTATCGTTCTACTAAAACGATTCTTGATGCAGCTAATGGTGTAATTCAAAATAATAGCGAACGAAAAGATAAAAACTTATGGACAGAGAATAACCAAGGGGAAAAGATTACCTATTATCGCGCTCAAAGTGAACGAGATGAAGCGCAATACATTGTTGCAAAAGTGAAAAAGGAAATGGCTGACAATCACTATTCTTTTGATGACTTTGCTGTCTTATATCGAACTAATGCCCAATCACGTGTGATTGAAGAAACGTTTTTGAAATCTAATATTCCTTACAACATCGTGGGAGGTCATAAATTCTACGAACGAAAAGAAATTAAAGATATCCTTTCTTACCTAACGCTTGCCGGTAATCCAAACGATTCATTGAGTTTTGAGCGGGTAATTAACGTTCCCAAACGGGGCATTGGTCCTACTAGTTTTGAAAAGCTACGTCAATTTGCCTTTGATAGTCAATTAGGACTACTAGAAGCGGCTTTAAACGTGGAAATGGCTAACCAAATTTCAGCGCGGGCTCGCAATGCAATTGCTAATTTTGGTGATGTAATCGCACAAATTAGAAATAACATTGAGGAAAAAACGGTAACTGAAGTAACTAATGATATTTTGGATAAATCCGGTTACCTCAATGAATTAAAAAAACAAGAATCGCTAGAAGCACAGGCACGAATTGAAAATATCGAAGAATTCCTTTCAGTAACCAAAAATTTCGATGATAAGTATGAACCCACTGATAGCGAAACGGGCAATCGTTTGGTTGACTTTTTAGCAGACTTAGCGCTGGTTTCTGCCCAAGATGATGTTGATGAAGATGCTCAGCAAGTTACTTTGATGACCCTTCATGCGGCTAAGGGATTAGAATTTCCAGTGGTATTTATGCCGGGGATGGAAGATAATATTTTCCCATTATCACGAGCAAAGGAAAAACCAGAAGAATTAGAAGAAGAACGGCGTTTGGCCTACGTGGGAATCACCAGAGCCCAGGTCAAACTCTATTTAACCAATACCTTTTCACGGATGCTTTATGGACGTTTGCAAAATAATCCAGTATCTCAATTTATTGAAGAGATTAAGCCAGAATTGTTAACCAGTGATAATGTCAAGGCAGCTGGTAATCGGAAATCATTAGGAAGACAAAGTGATGCTAACCGCAGCTTGAATCGGGCGTTTGCAACTTCATATCAACAACCAGTTATGCCTAAGAAACCACAAGGAACGGGTGCTGATAAAAAGTCTTGGACAGTGGGAACTAAGGTGACCCATAAAGCTTGGGGTGAAGGTACAGTAGTTAAAATTAATGGAACTGGTGAAGACATGGAATTAGATATTGCCTTTCCAGAAAAAGGAATTAAAAGATTATTGGCGGCATTTGCCCCAATTAAAAAAGTCGAAGAGTAGTAGTTAGGCGGTGAAAAAGAGTGGATAGGATTGCAGTTGATAAGTTAACGAAAGCGCAGGCACAACAAGAAGCGGATGAGATTCGTCCTCAATTAATAAAGTGGGGAAAAGAATATTATGAGCAAGACCAGCCTAGTGTTCAGGATGCAGAGTATGATCAAGTATACGCGCGCTTAACGGCTTTGGAAAAAGAATTTCCAGAAATTATATCTGAAGATTCACCCACCCAAAAAGTTGGTGGGGCCGTTAATTCAGAACTACAAAAAGTAAATCATGATATTCCCATGCTTTCGTTAGGAGATGTTTTTTCAAAGGAAGAACTTCAGTCATTTCTCAGTCGTCTGCAAGTTGATTACCCTGACGATACGGAATTTAATTGTGAACTTAAAATTGATGGGTTATCAATCTCCCTTCGTTATGAAGCAGGAAAATTGGTCCAGGGATCCACTCGGGGAAACGGTCGAATTGGTGAAGATATCACTAAAAACGTCTTAACCATTAAGTCGATTCCACAAACATTAACTAGACCTATCGATATTGAAGTTCGTGGAGAATGCTTTATGGGCAAGGAAGCCTTTTTGCAGTTAAACGAACGACGAGAAAACGACGGCAAAGCGACCTTTGCTAATCCTAGAAATGCAGCGGCTGGAAGTTTACGTCAATTAAACGCGCAAATTACGGCTGAACGACATTTAGACACCTTTATGTACAATGTTGCTGACTATTCTGACTTACAGGCTACAACTCAAAGTGAAATGTTAGCAGAGTTAAAAGAACTTGGTTTTAATGTAAATCCGACCTTTACAGTTGCTAAGAAAGTAGCTGAAATCAATCAATATATTGATAAGTATCAAGAACAACGAAATGAACTTAGCTATGGCATTGACGGAATCGTGATTAAAACGAACTCATTGGCATTACAAGAAGATATTGGACATACGATTAAGGTTCCTAAATGGGCGATTGCTTTTAAATTTCCGCCAGAAGAGGCACAGGTTAAGGTACTAGATATTGATTGGACGATTGGAAGAACCGGGGTTGTTACGCCAACTGCCATAATGGATAAAGTGGTGTTGGCTGGGACAACGGTTTCTAGAGCATCCCTGCACAACGCTGATTATATTCAAAATAAAGACATTCGAATTGGCGATACGGTAGTGTTATATAAGGCAGGCGATATTATTCCGGAAGTAGAACGTTTCTTGCCGGAAAAACGACCTCAAGATTCCGAACCCTATCAAATTCCAACCACCTGTCCTTCGTGTGGCGCAGAACTAATCCATCTTGATGATGAAGTAGCACTGCGTTGTATCAATCCCAAGTGTCCTGCTCAGTTGGCAGAACAGTTAACGCACTTTGCTTCTAGAAACGCGATGAATATCGATGGCTTGGGTCCTAGAATTATTAAACAATTGTTTGATAATGAATTGATTACGGATGTGGCTAGTATCTATAAGTTAAATTTAACCGATTTGGTTAATTTAGATAGATTTGGTGAAAAATCCGCGCAAAATCTTTTAGCAGCAATTGATAATAGTCGAAATAATTCTCTAGAGAGATTACTTTTTGGACTAGGAATTCGGCATGTTGGTGAAAAGGCGGCCCGGTTAATTGCAGCACAATTTAAAACTATTGAAACCATTATGGCGGCCAGCCATGATGAAATGATTCAGATTGATTCATTAGGTCCCACAATTGCGGCTAGTTTGGTAACGTACTTTGCTGATGAAAATAGTCGAGTTTTAGTTAAGGAATTACAAGCTGCAGGGGTTAATACTGACTTTCTAGATGTAAATCCGAAGGTTCAAAGTGAAACCTTTTTTACTGATAAAAGAGTAGTATTAACTGGTAAGTTAATCGAAATGACGAGAGGTCAAGCTAAAGAATGGCTGGAAGCTCGTGGTGCTAGTGTAGTTGCTAGTGTTTCTAAAAAAACTGACTTAGTTATTGCCGGGGAAGCTGCCGGAAGCAAATTAACTAAGGCAGAAAGTTTAGACATTCCGGTTTGGGATGAACAAAAATTTAAAGCAGAAATGGAAAAAGAATAGGGTGATATTGTGAAACGAATCGGATTATTTTTGTTAGTTGCAACTAGTTCAGTTCTATTAGTTGCCTGTGGTAATAATAAAAAAGTAAGTAATAGTGGTTCTGATAAAACTGAGTTAACTGGTAATGATTCTAATAATAGTTATCAAAGTTTGATTAAAGATGGAAATTACCAGGTAAGTAAGTCATCTGGGGTTAATCAAAATCAAACTAATAACACCTTTAATTTGCAAGGATTTCAACAAGACCTACAAAATATTTCTAAAAAACAATTTTCACCAAGTAAGTATGTCTTTCAGGAAGGTCAATATATTTCGACCGATAAGGCTTATGATTGGTTAGGTAGAAAGTCATCCAGTAATCCGGACGGTTTGAATCCTAACCAACCGGAAAAGAAAGTCGTTCCAGAATACTTACAACAGATTGAGGAACAAGATTATCTTCAACCAGAGAGTGGAACTAATAAACTTAAGGGAATGACTATCGGAATCGGGTTAAATTCAGTTTATTACTACACAAAAGAAAAATATGGTGCCCAATATTCGAAGAAATTAAACGATGAAGATATTGAGAAAAATGGGAAAGAAATTGCTGATAAAATTTTAGCTAGAATGCGAAAAGATAAAGCAACCAAAAATATTCCAATCGTAATTGCTTTATATAAGGCAGCTCCAGATGACAGTTTAGTGGGTGGAAATCTATTTGCTTACTCTGTTAATAATAGTGGAGACTCTTCCGTTAAATCTTGGAGCAAAATTGATCAAAAAACGTATGTATTACCAACTAGCGGTGATGAAAAAATTCCAAATGGAAATGATGAAACGGCATTTACACAGTTTAAAGATAAGACGCAAAATTATTTCCCAACGCTTAGTGGAATTACTGCCAAGGCTAAATATACCAACGGACAATTATCAGGAATGACAATTAGTGTAACCACTCAGTTCTTTAGTTATACTGAGATTAATAGTTTTACCCAATACCTCCAAAGTGCTGCGCAAAAATATCTTCCTACCGGTGCACCAGTTGAAATTCAAGTTGGTTCAACCAGTGGAATGCAAAGTTACTTGTATCGTGGTAAAAATGATAAGAAGTTTAACGTTCATGTGTTTACAAATTATTGATAAAAATTAGGAGGTCAATTATGACAGAAAAAGTTAATGAAGCAAAAACCCAACATATTGCTGGATTAGCGAAGTTAAAGCTCTCTGAAGAGGAACTTCCCAAGTTCACTGAACAACTTAACGATATGTTAGGTATGCTAGATGAATTAAGTACGGTGGATACTGAAGGAATTGAACCCACTTACTCAGTGACCGACCAAATTAATGTTTTAAGAGACGATGTTGCTGATAACTGGGGTCAACGAGAAGAATTGTTGAAAAATGCTCCAGAAACGGCTGATGGTTTAATTAGAGTTCCAACCATTATCGATGAAAGTGAGGACAAATAATGAACTACTTTGATACAGATTTAGAAACCCTGCACGCCAAGTTAGTTAATGGTGAAATCACCTCTGAAGAATTAACTAAGCAAACAATTGCCAAAATTGAAGCGGAAAACGATACGATTGAAGCTTACCTAACGATCAATGACCAAGCAATTGAACAAGCTAAAGCAATTGATGCAGCTGGAATTAATCCAGATAGTATTCTTTCTGGAATTCCCATTGCGTTAAAAGATAACTTAGTTACTAAAGAAATGAGAACCACAGCAGCATCCAAAATGTTAGAAAACTTTACTTCATTATTTGATGCGACTGTAGTTGAAAAATTAAAAACTGCTGGTGCAATCTTTGTTGGTAAAACCAATATGGATGAATTTGCGATGGGAAGCTCTACTGAAAATTCAGCATTAGCAACCACGCATAACCCTTGGAATTTAGATACGGTACCAGGTGGATCATCTGGTGGTTCAGCTGCAACGGTTTCTGCTGGGGAAGTATTGGCCAGCTTAGGTTCAGATACCGGTGGTTCAATTAGACAACCCGCTTCATTTACTGGAGTGGTTGGAATGAAACCAACTTATGGACGAGTTTCTAGATGGGGATTGATTGCCTTTGGGTCTAGTTTTGACCAAGTTGGACCATTTACTAGAACCGTTAAGGACAATGCACACATGTTAAATGCAATCTCTGGTCATGACGACCACGATGCAACCTCTTCAACTAAAGAAGTTCCAGACTTTGCTGCTGGTATCGATAAAGGGGTTAAAGGACTTAAAATTGCATTACCAAAAGAATTTATCGGTGATGGGGTCCAGCCAGAAATTAAAGCAGCAATTAAAAATGCTGCAGCAAAGTATGAAGAATTAGGTGCAACTGTTGAAGAAGTATCCCTTCCAAATACTAAGTATGGTGTAATGGCTTACTACGTTTTAGCTTCTTCTGAAGCATCATCAAACTTAGAAAGATTTGATGGAATTCGGTACGGTTTTCGGGCTGCAGATGCCAAAAATCTAGAAGATGTTTACGTTAACAGTCGTTCACTTGGTTTTGGAGATGAAGTTAAACGTCGGATTATGATTGGAACTTTCTCACTTTCTGCCGGTTCATTTGATAAATACTTTAAACAAGCCGCTAAAGTTAGAACTAAAATCATTAATGATTTCCAAAAAGTTTTCCAAGATTATGACTTGATTTTAACTCCAACTGCAACTAGTACTGCATTCAAGATTGGGGAAGAAAGTTCTGATCCAATGGAAATGTACATCAACGATGCATTAACAATTCCAGTTAACCTAGCCGGTCTTCCAGGAATGTCACTTCCTGCTGGGTTTAGTGATGGTTTACCAATTGGAATGCAATTAATCGGTCGTCCTTTTGAAGAACAAACAATTTATCAAGCTGGGTATGCGTTTGAACAAAGTACTGATTTTCATAAGCAAACCCCTACGTTAGGAGGAAAATAATTATGAATTTTGAAACTACCATTGGACTGGAAGTTCATATTGAACTAAAAACAAATTCAAAGATTTTTAGCCCTTCCCCCGTTAAATATGGGGTTGAACCTAATGCCAATACTAATGTGATTGACTGGGGATATCCTGGAACCTTACCACGGGTTAACAAACAAGTAATTGCTAACGGAATTACAGCGGGACTTGCTCTTCATGCTGAAATTTCTAAGCATCCTCATTTTGACCGGAAAAACTACTTCTATCCTGATAACCCCAAGGGATACCAAGTCACTGAAAATGATATTCCTGCCGCAACTAATGGTTGGATTGAAGTTAAGAGTGGCGACGGTACCAAAAAAATTGGGATTGAAGAAATGCACGTCGAAGAAGATGCCGGTAAAAACACCCACGGAAAGAACTTTTCTTACGTTGATTTGAACCGTCAAGGAACTGCTTTGATTGAAATTGTTTCTAAACCAGAAATTTCAACTCCACAAGAAGCCTACGATTACCTAGAAGGACTTCGTGAAAGAATCCAATTTACTGGTATTTCTGACGTTAAGATGGAAGAAGGATCAATGCGGGTGGATTGTAATATCTCCCTTAAACCAGTTGGTTCAGATAAGCTAGGGCAAAAAATTGAGCTTAAGAACTTAAACTCATTTAACTATGTAAGAAAGGCCCTTGCTTACGAAGAAATTAGACAAGCACAAGTGATTATGTCTGGTGGAACCATTGGTGCAGAAACTCGTCGTTATGATGAATTAAACGGGAAAACTTACCTTATGCGTGTTAAAGAAGGTAAGGATGATTACAGATACTTCCCAGAACCAGATCTTCCTAGCTTAGAGATTAGTGACGAATGGATTAATGAGTTAAAAGAAGCAATGCCAGAAATGCCTGCTAGTCGGAGAAAACGTTACGTGGGTGAATTTGGTTTAACTGATTATGACGCTATGGTTTTAACCCAAACTAAGGAAATGTCTGACTTCTTTGATAAGTTAATTGAATTAGGCAGTGATGCTAAGATGGCATCTAACTACCTTCAAGGTGATGTAAATGCTTATCTAAATGATAATCAAGTTGGCTTAGCCGATACCAAGATTACTCCAGAAGCATTAGCTGCTATGATTAAGATGATTATGGATCAAACTATTTCAACTAAGATGGCCAAAAAGGTCTTTAAGGCGATTACGGATGGAAAAGATCCTAAGCAATTTGTTGAAGAAAAAGGTTTAATTCAATTATCTGATCCTGCTAAATTACAACCAATTATTGATGAAGTATTAGAAAATAACCCACAATCAATTGAAGACTTCCATAACGGAAAAGACCGTGCAGTTGGCTTCTTAGTTGGTCAAATTATGAAGAAAACGCAAGGTAAAGCAAATCCATCAATCGTTAATAAACTTTTGATGCAATCATTAAATAAATAGAAAGTGGTGTAACGATGGTAAAGCGAGCACGCATAATTTATAATCCAACTTCGGGTCGCGAAATTTTAAAACCCAAGTTGATTGATATCTTAAATGTCTTAGAACTAGGTGGCTATGAAACTAGTACGTTTGCGACTACTTCTACACCAAATTCTGCAAGGGACGAAGCAGCTCGTGTTGCTAGTGCTGGTTTTGATTTGGTGGTTGCTGCTGGTGGTGATGGAACCATTAATGAAGTCATTAATGGAATTGCACCATTGGAGCATCGTCCGCAACTAGGGATTATTCCCGCGGGAACTACTAATGACTTCGCTAGAGCCCTCGGAATTCCTCGTGATGATTTTGTTGAAGCTGCTAAGGTGATTGTAAATGGCCAATTAACACCGATGGATGTCGGTAAGGCCTACAACGAAAAAGCAACTCACTACTTTATAAATATTGCCGCTGGTGGTCGTTTAACTGAACTAACCTATGATGTTCCTTCAGATTTAAAAACGGTTTTTGGTTATATGGCTTATTTAGTTAAAGCGGTAGAGATGCTACCCCAAGCACGGCCAGTTAACATTAAGGCGACGTATGATGGTGGTGAATACGAGGGGAAAGCCTCAATGTTCTTTTTAGCAATGACTAATTCAGTCGGAGGGCTAGAACAAATGGTTCCCAATGCTTCACTAAATGACGGTAACTTTACGATGATTATTGTCAAAACGGGAAACATGTTCGAAGTATTGCAATTGATTACTAAGGCATTGAGTGGAGGCCGTCATATTAATGATGATCGCATCATTTATGCCAAAACCAGTAACTTTTCCATTAAACCTAAGCGGGGAAAACTTCCAATTAATTTAGATGGTGAGTTTGGTGGAAAAACACCAATGAAATTTGTGAACTTAAAGGAACATATTTCCATTTATTCAAATATAGATCCCACAGTTAGTCTTCCAGAGCACGAATAGAATTAAAAAGTTTTGTCGTTTCTTGCGGCAAAACTTTTTTAAGGAGAAATAATGAGCAAAAAAATTGATGCACCAGTAACTAAGAACCAAGAATTAGAAGTTAAGATTATGGATTTGACTTATGAAGGTCTTGGAGTAGCTAAGGTTAATGAACATTACCCCTTATTTATTGAAGATGCACTTCCTGGCGAAGTGGTGAAAGTTAAAGTATTAAAGGTTAAAAAGAACTTTGCATTTTCCAAACTAGAAAAAATTATTCAAAAAAGTTCCGACCGCGTTTCTGCAATTGATAAGCGTTTCACTCAATCTGGGATTGCTCCCTTACAGCATTTAGCTTATGATAAGCAATTAGAATTTAAACAACACCAGGTTGCCGAAATGTTTAAAAAGAATCATTTAGATGTGGAAGTTGACCCTACAATTGGGATGGAAAAACCGTTTGAATATCGTAACAAAGCACAAATTCCAGTTAGAATGATTAATAATCAACTAGAAACTGGTTTTTATCGACGCCACAGTCACGATTTAATTCCAATCGAAAACTTCTATATTCAAGAACCAGAAATTGATAAGGCCATTGTAATTGTTCGCGATATTTTGCGAAAACATAACATCTCGGCTTATGATGAAATTAGTCATTCTGGATTGATTAGAAATATCATGGTTCGTTATGGTTTTGTTAGTCATGAAATGATGATTGTTTTAGTGGTTAACAATCGTGATTTACCACACGCTCAAGAAATTACTAATGATATTATGGAAAAACTACCCAATCTAGATAGTTTAATGATTAACGTTAATACCAGTCGTGGTAATAAATTGATGGGAGAGAGAAACTTTGTCCTTGAAGGTAAAAACTACATCATGGATGAGTTATTAGGAACTAAGTTTATGATTTCTCCTTTATCTTTTTACCAAGTTAACCCAGTACAAACGGAAAAGCTATATCAACTTGCGATTGAAAAAGCTAAGTTAACCAAGGAAGATACGGTAATCGATGCTTATTGTGGAATTGGAACAATCTCTTTAGCAATGGCACCTAACGTTAAACACGTTTACGGTGTTGATGTGGTTAAAGAGGCCATTGAAGATGCACGAACGAACGCTAAATTAAACCAAATTGACAACGCTACGTTTGTGGTTGGTAAAGCAGAAAAGCAAATGAAGCTTTGGGCAGAAGATGGCATTAAGCCAGACGTAATTGTGGTTGATCCACCACGTAAAGGGATGGATGAAACATTTATCGAAAGTGTTTTAAAAATGAAACCAGAACGCTTAGTTTACGTTTCTTGTAACCCATCAACCTTGGTTAGAGATGCTAAACTATTAAGTGAAGGTGGTTACGAAATTAATCAACCAGTTCAACCAGTTGATCAATTCCCACAAACACCCCACGTTGAAAGTGTTTCAGTTTTTGAACGAAAATAAATTAAAAGAAAAACATTCTGATTAAGTTCAGAATGTTTTTTTGTTTAAAAATAGTTTGACGCCAGTGAATAAGAGTGACTATAATTGGTCCAATTTAATTCCTAATGAATTAAAAGAAAGAAGGGCTGCTTATGCTTAGTAAAATTGGTCAATTGATTTTAAGCCAAGATTTAGAGGCTACCATGATGGACGTTCGAATGGGACTAGAAGTTGAAATGCACCGAGTTGCAAAAGACGGAAAGGTCTCTAAAAACGAATTTCCAACGGAATTAGGAAATCAGCAAGAAAATCACCATATTAAAAATGACTTTTTGAATAGTCAAAGTGAATTAATTACACCCACGGCCAATAATTCGGCGGAAGCGGTTCGGGATTTAACGGCCTTGAATCATACCTTAAGGAATTCACTTAGTCAGGATCACGAATTGTTGTGGCCACTTTCAATGCCACCCATTCTTCCAGCAGATTTATCTAAACTAGAAATTGCTCATGTTTCAAAAGAAAAACAAAAATACTACGAAAATTGGCTTAATAGTCATGATATTAGACGTTCTTTGCCAACTGGGGTACATATTAACTTAAGCTTTGATGACGCTCTGATGAGCTCATTATTTGCTTATTTAAAGGATGAATACCAAAGTCCAGCAGAATTACGAAATGTAATGTTTGAAAAGATTATTCACGGCTTTGTGCAATATCGCTGGTTGTTAACCTACTTATTTGGGGCTTCACCCATCACTGAAAATCACTATTACCAAAAGGCTCCAGAAAATCCAGTCCGTTCTTTAAGATCGTCTAGAAAATATGGATTATTTAGTGATTTTCGGGGAGATTATAGCAGTATTGCAAATTATGAAAAGGCAATTGTAACTGCAATTAATCGCCATGAAATTCAAAATGAAGCAGAATTTCATGGTCCCATCCGGTTAAAGACCATTGGTGAGTTAGAGGGGATGGCTAGCCGGGGACTCGACTATTTGGAGTTACGAATGTTAGACCTTGATCCTACCTCATCAATTGGGGTGCGGGATTCGACAATTCGATTTGTCAGATTATTGGTGATGTACTTTACGATGACTGATAGTACCTGGGATGAAAAATCACAAGAACTAGCAGAAGAGATGAACGAACGAGTAGCTTTAGAACCGGCCACTTCAATCACACAATATCAAAATCAAGCCTTGAGTTTTATGGCTAAATTACAGGGATTTGTTGATGAAGTCGGGCTTTCAGTAAATATTCAACATACTTTAAAAGAAATTTATAAGCGGGTTACTAATCCAACGAACACTTTATCTGCACAGTTAGAATTAATGATTGAGGATGATTCATTGGTAAAATATGCCATCCGACAAGCCCAAATGTATCAGGATGCTGCAATCACAGAAATTAAGAATCGGAGAATTTATCAATTATCGGTTGATGGACAGTACGTTTCAGAAGATCGGTTAAAACAAATTTTGTTTGATCAACCTTGGCATCACGTGGAATATCCGAAAGAAATTCGCTAAAAAGCGATCCCAATTGGGATCGCTTTTTTGCTTATTAAGCTCAATTTAGCTAGAATTAGTTTAATTTGATAAAAGAGGAGTTGGATTTATGAAGTCAATTGCAGTATATTGCGGGGCTGCTAGTGGTAATGATATTAAGTATCAGGAAGCAACCAAACAATTGGCAAATTGGATAGTAACTAATGATTACCAATTAGTCTATGGTGGCGGTGGTTTTGGATTAATGGGTTTATTAGCCCAAACGGTTTTAAAACTAGGTGGCAAAGTTTATGGAATTATGCCGAAGGAATTGTTTGAACGAGGGGCTGCCCAAACTGGATTGACTGATTTTGAAGTGGTCGAAAACATGTCAATCAGAAAACGACGGATGCTGGAGCTTTCAGATGCATGCATTGCGCTTCCAGGAGGACCAGGAACCTTGGAAGAAATTTCTGAGGCCTTCTCTTGGGCGCGAATTGGGGATAATAACAACCCTTGTGTTCTTTTTAATGTTTTTGGCTATTATGATTCGCTAAAAGATTTCTTTGACGAGATGACGGAAAAGGAATTTTTGACCCAACATGATCGAGATAAATTATTATTTTCGGATTCGTTAATTACCATTGATAAATTTATTAATAGTTATATCCCACCGGAAGTTAGAAAGTATAAATAAAAAGCTTGTCTCGAACTGAGACAAGCTTTTTTAGGCTTGGTTATAAAGCATTTTGATGGCGTTTTGATAGTCACAATTATTAACCCCAAAGACCACTTTAATGTCGTTAGTAGCTTGAAAAACTGACTTAACGTTAATGTCACTTTGATCTAGTTTATCAATAAACGATCCGGTCATTGCCGGATGCTGCTTTAAAGATTCACTAACGATGGCAACTAAGGCAATGTGATTTTGCACGTTAATTTCCAACTGGTTAGAAAACTGTTGTTGGATTAAATCCAGTGCATTACATAATTCTTGATCTTCGATTTGATTAAAAATTAAGGTTAGTTGATCAGCGGCAGTTTGGTAGTATTCAAAGTTATAATTTTGTGAACGTAAACAATTGATCAAGGCCGCAATGGCGGAGATATCACGATTTAATTGATACTGTTTGAGATTGATGATTGTTTGATTTTGTTTCCCAGCAAAGCCCGTAATGTCAGTAGGATGGGCTCGTTGTAGCACAACCCGGGTTCCTAAATCTTGGGGATGATTAGTGTTTTTAATTTGAATGGGAATTCCCTTTATTTTGACGGGATGAATTGCAGCTGAATTAAACACTTGAATTCCGAGATAAGCTAATTCCTGGAGTTCATCAAAAGTTAATTCATAAATTTTACGAGAGTGATTAATGATTCGTGGATCAACTTGTAAAATTCCAGAGGTATCGGTCCAATTTTCGTACAAGTCAGCATCTAATAAATTAGCTAAGATGGCACCGGAAGTATCACCGCCACCACGTTCTAGGAGGGTGATTTGCTGCTGTTCATTTCTGGCATAAAAACCAGGAACAATTAGATGCTGTTTCTCGTTAGTAATTTGATTGAGTTTTTTTAATGATAAGTCATAGTCGATTTGGTGATTATTGATGGAGATGAAATCAGCGGCATCAACCATTTGCCAGTCCAGATAATCTGCTAGTAAAGTTGCCGTGAAATATTCACCACGAGAAGTTATTTCTGCCTCAGTTAAGTTGTTTTGGGGACTTTGAATGGGTTTTAGCAGTTCAACAATATCGACGTTTAGAGCTAAGGCAGCTTTAATATCAGCTAATCTTTTTTCAATTTTAACTAATTCGTTTTGGTATTGAAGTTTGTTGCTTTTCAACTGACTTAGCTTGATTAATTGGTCAGTTAACTTAACGGGTTCAAGTTCACTTTTACCTAGTGCACTGACTACGACTGCTGAGCGATGGGGATTGCTTTCAATGATTCTTTTAACCTTTTTAAACTGCTCGGCATCGGCCATTGAACTTCCACCAAACTTAGCTACGATCATTTTCGGCACCTCCATTAATACAAGCAAGAAATGGTTTATCACCTGTAAGTGCAATTTGTTGAACGGTTTCGTGAATTAGTTTGGTATTGATTTGCTTAACAAACCAGTATTCACCATCTTGCTTCAATTCGTAATCGGGAAGATAGTGATTTAAATCAGCCTTGGTTCTGACGATGTAATCCATAATTTTAGTTTCGTTATTTAGTTCTAATTTTTGGTTAAACTTCCGGTCAAGATGGTCATTTTTAAGATAAACATCTAAGATATCTTGGACTAAGGCGTGGGCAGTTGGTAGCATTCCAGCTCCTTGACCATTAAAGCTAAGTTTACCAATCGTATCTCCACGGAGGCCAACGTAATTGTAGTTATTGTGCACCCCAGCTTCAATTTGTCCTGGTGAATATAGTGTAGGTTCAATGACAAATGTATAACGATTGTTCTTTAGAAAGCTTCTTCCTAGTAGTTTGACGATCCAACCGTGTTCCTTAAAGTATTGAATATCATTATGAGTGATATTGCGAATTCCAAATTTTAATAGGTGATCGCCAGGTTCAACGATGGTGTCATAAGCAATGTCTGTACTGATACAAAGTTTGTTTTCAATATCATAACCATCAATATCAGCACTGGGATCTGCTTCAGCGTAGCCTAAGTCCTGCGCTTCTTTTAAAACCTCATCAAATTTGGCACCAGTTTTAGTCATTTGATCAAGGATGAAGTTACTAGTTCCATTAAAGATTCCGTGAATTGAGTCAATCTTATCAATTCGAAGGGCCCGTTCTAGGTTAATAATCCAAGGAATCCCACCACCAACACTGGATTCAAAGTAAAATTTAACCTGATTTTCGGCTGCAATTTTAGTGAATTCTTGGATGTGACGAGCAACCACAGCTTTATTGGCAGTTACCACGCTTTTTCCGTGTTTAAGGGCATCAATAATCATTGTGTGCGCGGGTTCAATTCCTCCCAGAACTTCGACAATTAAATCAATGTCGGGGTTGTTTAAAATACTAGCGTAATCAGCAGTTAGTTTAGGAGAACCATCCACTTTTTCAGGACGAACGAAGATTGAAACCACCTTTAGTTGATTGGTAAAAGCGGTATTTTGCTCAGAAATAATCTGATCAACTCCTGAACCGACAGTTCCTTTTCCTAAAATTGCAATATTCATGATAATCCTCCTAAATAGTCGTTTTTGTGTTTTTTAAATAAACACACTTGTTTTTTAATAATAAACAGATTATCATTTAGATAAATAAAAAGCAAGACGTTGGAGGTTAATAATGAGTAAATACTATTCGAGTACCAGAAATAAGCAGAACACTCTAAATGCAAAGGAAGCAATTTTAAAGGGATTTGCTGATGATAAGGGACTGTTTGTCTTACCCAGTTTAGGAGAGGAGCAAATTGATTTAACTAAGCTATCAGAACTTAGTTATCAACAAATTGCTGAACAAGTATTAACTTTGTTATTACCAGATTTTTCTACTACAGAAATTCAAAATGCAATTCAAAATGCATATACAAATTCGTTTGATAACGACGAAATTACACCATTAAAAGCGGTCGATGATTTTTATGTTTTAGAACTATTTCATGGACCTACTAGTGCATTTAAGGATGTGGGATTACAACTATTGCCTGAACTAATGAAGCAATCCGTTGCCAATAATCAACAAGTGATGATTTTAGCAGCTACTAGTGGAGATACTGGAACAGCTGCATTAGATGGATTTAAGGATAAGTCTCAAATGGGGATTACCGTTTTTTACCCAGATGGCGGGGTTAGTCCAGTTCAACAACAACAAATGTTGACTACTAGTGGCGAAAATACTCGGGTAGCAGCAATTGACGGTAACTTTGACGATGCTCAGACTAACGTTAAAAAGATATTTAATGATTCCAGTTTAAAAGCAAAATTAGGTAACAATAAACTTTTATCTAGTGCAAATTCAATTAACATTGGACGTTTAATTCCACAAATTGTTTACTATTTTAGTGCTTACAAACAGTTGATTCAGGCTGGAAGAATTAAGAGAGGGGACCAAGTTAGTTTTACGGTTCCGACCGGTAATTTTGGGGATGTTTTAGCTGGTTACTATGCCAAAAAATTAGGTCTTCCGGTGGACCAACTAGTGGTTGCTTGTAACGAAAATAACGTTTTAGCAGACTTCTTTGCGACTGGAATTTATAACCGTAATCGTCCTTTCTTTAAGACCATTGCTCCCAGCATGGATATTCAGGTATCTAGTAACTTTGAACGACTACTTTACTATGAAAGTGGTCAAGATGATCAATACATTAAAGCGCTAATGGATAGTTTAGAAACAACTGGTCAATATCAAATTACCTCAGAGTTGTTAGGAAAGATTAAACAAGAATTTGCTTGTGGCTATAGTACAGATAGTCAAATTGAGGCGGCAATTAAACTGGTATTTGAAAAATATGGTTATCTAATGGATCCGCATACGGCTTCTGGTTATCGAGTGTTAAGAGATGAACAAAAAGACCAGGTCCCAATGATTTTATTAAGTACCGCTAGCCCATATAAATTTGCGGATGCAGTTTCTGATGCGTTGTTTTCAAAACATGATGATGATGTAAAAGAAAATATTAATAAGATAAGACAAGCAACTCAGGTAGAAATTCCTAAAAATCTACAAGCAATTTGGGATAAACAAATGGTTGCAAATCCAACCATTGAGCCTAGTGAAATGACTGATTTAGTTTGGAAAAATATTGGTGAGGTGTTTGGTGATGATTAAGATTCAAGTTCCTGCCACTAGTGCTAATTTAGGAACTGGATATGACTGTATGGGAATGGCGGTTAACTTATTTTCTGAATTTACTTTTACTTCCAGTGAAAAACGCTTAGAAATTAGTGGTTGTGCTGAAGAATTTAAAAATAGTTCCAATTTAGTTTATCGCGCCTTTGTCCGTGGTTGTGAATATCTTCAAGTTCCGGTTCCTAACTTAAAAATTAAAATTGAAACAGAGGTTCCGGTTTCTAGAGGACTGGGGAGTTCAGCCTCATGTATCGTCGGTGGTTTAGTAGCATCATTTACTTGGCACCAAAAACCCATTGATAAGGACATTATTTTAAAATTAGCTTGTGAAATGGAAGGACATCCCGATAATGTATCTCCGGCAATCTTCGGTGGTTTATGCATGTCATTTATCCAAAATGAGCAAGTCGAATTAATTAAATATCCAGTTAGTTCTGACTTACATTTTTTAGCCATTATTCCTGATTTTAAGGTTAGTACTGAAGCAGCTCGCGCAATTCTGCCTAAGCAGTTAAGCTATGCTGACGTAACTTATCAGGTTAGTCATGCATTATTGTTAGTGGATGCGCTTCAGACGGGTTCCTTACAAAAATTAAAGTTAGCTTTAGATGATCGGATGCAGGAACCATATCGAAAAAAACTAATTAATAATTATGATAATATTAAAAAATTATGTGATAAAATGAATTGTGATCTTTACATTAGTGGTAGTGGGTCAACATTAATGGGCATAACTGATGACATTACCATACAAAATGAATTAATTAATGAAATTAAAAAATTACTACCTAAATGGTTGTTAAAACCGGTTAGCGTAGATCCAGATGGATTTAAAATCGAGGTGCATTAACATAGATAAGTATTATATTATTGACCAATCACTATTACCGGAAACGTTTAGTAAGGTGATTGCTGCCCGCCATCTTTTGGAAGGCGGAAAAGCAAAGAATATTAGTGAAGCGGTTAAAGAAGTTGGAATTAGTCGGGGAAGTTTTTATAAGTACAAAGATTTAGTTTTTGAAACAGAAGAGGAAAACTGGAATCGAAAGGCAGTAATCTCTTTTATGCTGAATGATGAAGCCGGAATTTTATCAACAGTTTTAAAAGAAATTGCAGAAAGCCATGCCAGTGTATTAACGATTAACCAAAATATTCCCATTCATAAATTAGCCAGTGTAGTTATTTCATTAGACTTAAGCAAGATGGAAACTACCATTGATGGTTTGATTAAAATGATTGAAAAAATTTACGGAACTAGCAACGTTAGGTTAGTTTCAATTGAATAAAAAAACAGGGCTGATAAAAATGAAGTGCTATAGAAAAGTTAGACACTTTATATAATTTTAAATTTTTAAGGATTTACACCTATATTCAACTGGTGTAAGTCCTTTTTTATTTCCTGAAATTCGTTCATTGTTAAACCAATCAACATATTTTTTGTATGTATTTTTTAATGTAATTACAGAATTAATATTAATACGATTTAAACACTCCCTCTTTAATAAATTAAAGAAACTCTCAATAGGTGCGTTATCTAAACAGTTTCCCTTTCGGGACATACTTTGCATATAACCATTAGATTTTAATTTTTGTCGATATGATTTTAATTGATAGTGGAATCCTTGGTCTGAATGTATCAATGGTTTACTATTTTGGGGAAGATTCATACTTAATTTATCTAACATATCTGAAACCAGCCTCCAGTTTGGATGCTCACTAATACTTGTTGCTAAAACTTCTCCAGAGGCTTCATCAATTATTGCCGATATATATCCCCATTTATTTTTTCCAATTTTCACTTGTGTTATATCTGTATGAAGCACCTTATATGGGATAGTTTCATTAAATTTTTGTTTTAGAATATTAGGAGCAATTTTTCCTATTTCACCCTTAAATGAAGAATATTTCCTTGTTTTTTTTGAGTATACAGTACAAATTAATCCAATTTTCCGCATTATTCTTCGCACGGTTTCTAAACAATATGTATATCCTTTATTAATCAAAATTTGCCAAATCCTACGATAACCGTAGGTTTCACGACTTTTTAAATAGATATTTTTAATTTCTTCTTTCAATTTAAGATATTTATCTGGTTTTTTTGATCGTTTTAATGCAGCATAATAAGTTTTTCTTTTTAAATTGAAGTATTTTAACAACTGTCTAAAATTATATTCTGGCCTTAAAGAATTAATTAGTATTGCTATTTCTGTTGATTTTATTTTCTTTCCTTTAAGGCTCTCAATTTTTTTGAGATATCAAGTTCCATTTGTGTGTAACGTAGTTTTTCTTCTAAATCAGAAATTTTTTGTTTGTATTCTTCCTCTTTTGTCTTCGGAATTTCTTTTAATGCTTTTTTACCTTTACTTTTTTTCATAGATGGCCGTCCTATCTTTTTTAAACGAAGTGCGGTAATCCCATAATTTTCAAAATCTTTAACCCATTTTCTAACTTGAGATTGATTGATTTTAAAATAAGAAGCTACTTTGGAATAGCCTTCGTTATGATTTTGATAGCATTTTACCACCATTAACTTAAAATTTTGACTATATTTTTGCTTAGCTCGACGAGCTAAAATTTGATAGCCACTTACATTAACTTGGTCAATCCAACTATATATTAAACTTTTGCTTATTCCATAATTATTTTTAATTTCATTAACTGAATAATCTTCTTCTAAACATAAATGAACAAGTTCTGCTTTAAATTTCGGTGAATATTTTGTCATAAAAAAAGCACCCCATAACTGTTATTTTTGTCTAACAATTATAGGGCACTTCAAAATCAGTCCTGTTTTTGTTTAAATCTTATTTTTCGTCATCAACGGTTTCAGTATCATGTTCACGTTGGAATTTGGCGATGTTTTGGTATTCAGGTTTGAGGTAACGACTCAAACGGATGTAAATTGGAATTAGTTCACGGTATGCTTCGTAGTTTTCTGGATTTGGCTTGTGGTTTTGTGTAACTCCCACAAACTTATCAACGTCATAGAGGCTATCAATCATACCAAGACTTTGCATTCCAAGGGTTGCGGCACCAAGAGCAGTTCCTTCAAAACTCTTAGGAATGTTAACGTCTTGTTCAAAGACATCGGCTAACATTTGACGCCATAATTCAGAACGTGCAAAACCACCAGTTGCTTGAATGCTAGTTGGTTCGCCAACAACTTCTTGAAGTGCCAACATAACTGTGTATAAGTTATAAACGATTCCTTCTAGAGCAGCTCTAATCATGTTTGCTCTAGTGTGTTTTCTAGTTAAACCAAAGTAGGTACCACGGGCATCGGCATCCCAAATAGGAGCACGTTCACCACCAAGGAATGGTAAGAAAATCAAACCATCTGATCCGGCAGGAACTTCAGCGGCAATTTGAGTTAACAAATCATAAGCGTCTAAATGCATTTGTTCGGCAGTTACTTTTTCTGGAAGGCAAAGTTGATCTCTAACCCAACGGAAGACAATTCCACCGTTGTTAACTGGTCCACCGACTACCCACATTCCTTTAGCTAGGTAGTAACAAAAGACACGTCCCTTTGGATCAATTTTAGGCTTGTCAGTAACAACCCGAACGGCACCAGAAGTACCAATGGTAACAGCAACCACACCCGGTTTAATGGCGTTAACCCCTAGGTTGGCTAATGGACCATCAGATGCACCAATTACGAATGGAGTGTTTTTATCAATTCCAATCATATTAGCATAGTGATCAACCATTCCAGTAAGTTGGTAGTTAGTATCAACTAGTTCAGGTAATTGATCTCTAGTAATTCTGGCAACTTCAAGGGCTTGTTTATCCCAATCCATTGTGTGGATGTTAAATAAACCAGTAGCATTGGCAATGGAGTAGTCTTCCTTTAAAGTTCCAAATAACTTGTAGTTAATGTATTCTTTAATTCCAACAAACCAGCGAGTCTTATTGAAGATTTCAGGCTTTTGGTTACGGATCCACATAATTTTAGTAAGTGGGGTCATAGGGTGGGTAGGAACACCGGTGTTCTTGTAAATTTCCATCCCTAAACCATTTTCCTTAAGCTCATCTGCATAATCAACTGCTCGGTTATCAGCCCAAGTAATTGCACGAGTTAATGGCTTATAATTTTCATCTAAACAAATCAAACTATGCATGGCACATGAGTATGAAATTCCCTTTAGACTACCGTTTTCTAAATCAGCTTTTTCAAGGACATGATTTAAACCGTCAATCATAGCACTGAAAATTTCTTCTGGATCTTCTTCGGCCATATCAGTTGTATCTTGATATAAAGTGTAAAGATCGTTAGAGTAACCTTGAACTTCACCCTTTTCATCATACAAAACTGTTTTGACACTGGTTGTACCAATATCAATTCCAATTACGTATTCCATAATAATCCCCTTAGTAATTTTTTATTGGTTATAAGCTATAAATAAGCTTTCTTAACGCTTTCATTATATGGGACTACCCCCCGTAATTCAAGTAAGTACACACTAATGTGGTAACATATAAATAAATTTATTTTGTGAGGTTGAAATGGAAAGAATCAGTCGAACATCATATCAAAAAAAAGCTAAGCAGAGGCGTGTGCAACTTAAACTAGCAAAGTTGGGAATTGGTATCTTAATTTTGTTAATTTGTGTTGGCTTTCTATATAAATATCAACAAACTAAGCAACGGCAAAGCGAATTTTTACAACAGTACCCCATTCGGGGAATTTCTTTGAGTCAAAAAAATAATTACGTTGATTTTAACGAACTAAAGAATAAAGGAGTTTCCTTTGTCTATTTGAGAAGTGGACAGGGAGCAACCTACATTGATGATGATTTTGATAATAACTATTCAAGAAGTGTGGGATCAGGACTAAAGGTAGGGGTATATCACCAATATGGCTTTGATTCACCCATCAAAAAGCAGGCCGAAAATCTAGAAAAGATTGCCACTGATCAAACCGGAGATTTACCTTTTCGAATTGATATTGATTATTATGGTGAGTATACCAAAGATAGCGTTGATAAAAAGGTTTTACAGCGACGGGTGAACGAATTAGTAAAAATTCTCTATCAAAAATACAAACGACCAGTCTTGTTAAAGACTACTTCTGATAACTATCAAGCGTTAGCAAAAATTCCACATACTGAATTTTGGGTGACCGATAGTACCAGGGAAAAACAAGTTAAATATAAAACGTTTACAAAGACTGCTCCTTTGTATGAAAATGGTGAAAATGATGGGAGACACGTAGTTGTTTTCAATGGAAATAAGGTACAATGGGAAAGATACATTAATAAATTAGAAAAGGATGGTAGTTAATATGATTAAAGTGGGAATTATTGGGACCAACTGGATAACCCAACGGATGATTGATGCAGCAAATGCCACCGGAGAATACCAATTAACGGCAGTTTATTCACGAACAGAAAAACGAGCTATTGAATTTGCTCAACAAAATAACTGTGAACAAACTTTTACCCAACTAGATGAATTTTTTGCTAGTCCAGCTTTTGATACAGTTTACATTGCATCACCTAATTCTTTTCACTATCGTCAGGTTTTAACTGCAATCCAAAATGATAAAAATGTTATTATTGAAAAACCGGCTTTTTTAAGTCCTTATCAAGTTCAAAGCGTATTTGATGAGTTAAAGAATCATCCTGACGTTCATTTGTTTGAAGCAGCCAGAAATATTCATATGCCCGCTTTTAAGGAATTAAAGAAACGTTTAGCAGAAACAGAACGAATCGATGGGGCGGATTTAACGTTCAGTCAATATTCGTCAAGATATGATTTAGTGTTACAAAATCAAACACCTAATGTTTTTAATTTAGACTTTGGTGGTGGAACATTAGCGGATTTAGGTATTTATCCCCTTTATGCAGCAATTGGGTTATTTGGAAAACCGAGAAAACAAGCTTATTATCCCACCTTTATCAAGAGCGGTGCTGACGGAAAAGGAACTGCAGTACTAACTTACGATAAATTTACGGTTACATTGAATTTTAGTAAGATGTCTAACTCAAACCAAAATTCTGAGGTGTACTCAGCCAGAAAAGTTTTTGAAATTGATAGTGCAGGTGAGTTTACGACCGCTTGGGAAACAGATCAAACTAAGCAAGTAATCAGTGATACTTACCAAAGTAATCCGATGATTCCGGAACTACAGGATTTTGCTCGAGTTTTAAATCATCCAGAAGATGTTACTAACCAAAATGACTATCAAAATTGGCTCGAGTTGGTAAAAACGGTTAATTTGATTTTAGTAAGACTGGCGAACACAGCTGGAATTGAATATCCCCAAAATTAAGGAGTAAAAAGTGTTAGAACAATTTGAAAAACGATTTGAACAATTAGGTTATCAAGCACCAACGGAAGTTCAAAAAGCAGTTTATCAACCTATGATTGATGGAATTGAGGACTTTGTGGCATTATCACCAACGGGTTCTGGTAAAACAGTGGCCTTTTTGATGCCAATTTTGGCTAATATTATGGCTGGACAAGGTACTCAAGCAATTATTGTTGAACCTTCACAAGAATTAGCAATGCAGGTTACCAATATTATTAGAGATTGGGGAAAACCATTTAACGTGAAAGTATTGCCAATTATTGGGGGTGCCAACGTTAAAAGACAGCACGAACAATTAAAGAAACGACCTGAAATTGTAATTGGAACTCCCGGTAGAATTTTAAGCTTGTTGGCTGACCGTAAGTTAAAAACTAATCTGGTGGAAAACGTAGTCATTGATGAAGCGGATGATTTATTACAAGATGATTCACTTGAGAAAGTGAAGCAAATTGTGGCATCGGTACCTAGAGACACCCAGGTCGGCTATTTTTCAGCAACCGCTAGCGATGTTCTCTATAATTTAGAAACAGAAATGGGCAAACCGGCCAAAATTATTGATGTCAGAAACTTAGATAAAAGTCGTGGTGAAGTTAGACACGGTCAATTCATGGTTTCAAGGGGAAAAAGAAACGATGTCTTGAATCGACTAACCAAATTAACGAACTTTAAGGCGTTAGTTTTCTATAATCAAAATAGTGATTTAAATCGTTCCTTTAATTACTTTAAACACCAGGGCTTTGCTCAAGTTGAAAAACTAAGTGGTGATGAAAACAAGTTACAACGAGAACGAGCACTTCGTAATTTCAGAAAAGGCCAAACTAAGTTGCTGTTAACTACCGATGTTGCAGCAAGAGGCTTAGATATTGCCAAGTTACCCGCTGTCATTAATTTTGATTTACCTAAAGATGCCACTACCTATATTCATCGAGTGGGAAGAACTGGGAGAATGGGTGAACCGGGAACCGTTTTAAACTTCGGTGATGATCACGACTTACGTGATTTAAAGAAGGTCTTAAAAGATGAAGAGTATGTTTTAAAACCAATCTACTATTACCGTGGTAAGTTACTTGATGAGATTCCGGATGAAGCTAAAAATAAAACTCCTAAGCCACAGAAAATAAAATCGAATGGGAAAGCAATTGAAAAGGCTAGCTTCAAAGAGAAAGAAAGCCACACTACATTTGTTGCAACTCCTAAAAAAGCACGCAAAAAGAACCGAAAAAGAAATCAAAAAAATAAAGGAAAGCGCAAGAAGTGATTTTTACGACCTTTACGGATTGAACTAATCGTGAGAAAATTAAAAAGGTTGTTGGCCCTATAGCACAACTGGATAGGGCAGTCGCCTCCTAAGCGATCGATCTCAGTTCGAGTCTGAGTGGGGTCATAAATTAAAAAGGAACTCATTTGAGTTCCTTTTTTAATTTGCAATAAATCCATTGATAATCACAATGAAAACGTATACAATTACTTTGTTGATAAAAAATAAAAGAGAAAAGGGGAAACACAAATGATGCCATTTGTTATATTAATTTTAGGAATCGCACTATTATTATTCCTAATTATTAAGTTAAAGTTGAACACCTTTGTTTCTTTAATTGTTGTTGCAATTTTAGTTGCTTTAGGCTTAGGAATGAACCCAGCCACCATCGCTGGTTCTGTTAAAACAGGAATTGGAAATACTCTAGGAGAATTGGCAATTGTCTTTGGTTTTGGTGCCATGATTGGACGGTTGGTTTCTGATTCTGGTGGTTCTTATCGAATTGCTAAAACGTTAATTGATAAATTTGGAAAGAAGCGACTTCAATTAGCAATTGTAATTGCATCGTTTATTATTGGAATGTCACTATTCTTTGAAGTTGGATTAGTATTGTTGACACCAATTGTGTTTGCCGTTGCACTAGAAGCTGAAGTTCCATTTCTTTATTTAGGAATTCCAATGGCTGCTGCATTATCAGCAACGCAAGGTTTCTTGCCTCCACAACCAGCCCCAACAGCAGTTGCTACTGCTTTAGGTGCTAACGTTGGACAAGTTTTACTATTTGGAATTATTGTGGCAATTCCTTCAGTAATTATTGCGGGACCGATCTTTACTAAGATTATTCACCGCTTTTTCCCATCAGTGTTCGTAGTCAAGAAGAGTCTACCTGCATTTGGTGAAATTAAACAATATGATTTAAAGGATACTCCAGGATTTGGAATTTCTGCATTTACTTCATTACTTCCAGCAATCTTTATGGCCATTAATACCTTATACCAAATGGTTTTACATGGTGGAAAAGAAATTGCTAAACCTAAGGGATTTGATGCGGTAGTTGCTATGTTTGGTAATCCAATGATTGCAATGACCATTGCACTATTATTTGCAATTTGGTCAATGGGATTCCATCGTGGTAAAGATATGAAAGATATTTCGGCAAGTATTGTTGCTGCCGTTAAATCGATTGCAATGCTACTACTAGTAATTGGTGGTGGTGGTGCCTTCAAACAAGTACTAATTGACGGTGGAGTAGGTGATGCTGTTAAAACTATGATGATGCATTCATCAATTTCACCAATTATCTTAGGTTGGTTAGTAGCGGTTATTCTTCGTGTTTCACTTGGATCAGCAACCGTTGCTGGTATGACAGCCGCTGGATTGGTTACCCCACTAATGACATCTCTAAACGTTAACCCAGTAATGATGGCATTAGCAATTGGGGCTGGTTCTTTAGCTGCTTCACATGTTAATGATGCTGGTTTTTGGATGTTTAAAGAATACTTTGATTTAGATATTAAACAAACCCTAGGGATTTGGACGGTATTAGAAACGGTCATTTCAGTAGTTGGGTTAGTAATGGTATTGATTTTAAACCTATTTATTTAAATTAAACTAAAATAAAAATTCACTTGATTAAAAATCAAGTGAATTTTTTTATTTCTTATTTTTTGTTTTTAAATGAAATTAAGATTGCCCAGAAATAATTTAAGATAATTACCACTACGTTTTGAATTATGTTAAAAATATTTTGGCCGAGGCTACTATCAAAACCTAAGAGGCCAACTCCAAAGGCTAAAATTCCTAATCCCACAATTCCAGTGATTCCTCTTCCGGCAAAGAAGGTAATCATTTGATACCAAAACTCTTTAGTAGAGTGATGTTCGTTATGAAAAACAAAATATTTGTTGGTATAGAATGCAAATAAAACGGTTAAAAACCAGTCAATACAATAATTAATGGTATAGCTGATTGGGGTAAATTCTCCAATTGCCCAAAAAACAACGATATTAAAAACGGTTGCCGCTACTCCCCAAAAAGCGTAGGGGACTAAATCACGGTGTTTTTTATAAAGATCAAGGAGTCTTTGCATTATTTATGCTCCTTAATAATGTATTGAGGACGGTGCTTAGTTTCTAGGTATACCTTACCGATATACTTGCCTAAAATTCCTAAACAGAATAATTGAAGCCCACCAATTAAAAGCATAATTGAAACTAGTGATGGCCAACCAGCAACTGCACCACCAAAGATGAGAGCTCTGATGGTAATGAAAATAATTCCAATTACTGCACAGATACATGAAATGATTCCAACTAGAGTTGCTAGTTTTAAAGGAGCATCAGAAAAGTCAATGATTCCTTCAATTGAATAATCTAATAATTGGAAGAGGGACCAATGAGTTTCTCCGGCAGCCCGGTCACGACCCTTATATTCAATGTATTTAGTATCAAAACCAATCCAGCTAAAAATTCCCTTAGAAAAACGATTGTATTCAGTAAGATCATTTACCGCATCAACGTATTGACGACTCATTAGACGATAGTCACGAACGTTTGGTTTGATGTTAACGCTCGAAAGATAATCAATAACGTGGTAAAAAGATGAAGAAAGAAATGCACGAACTGGATTTTGTTTTCGACTGGTTTGCACGCAACCGACACAATCATAGTTTTCGGTTTCAATAATCTTCAACATTTGTGGTAATAATTCTGGTGGATCTTGAAGGTCCACATCCATTAGGGCAACGAAATCACCATGAGCGTTTCGCAATCCAGCAGCAATGGCAGATTCCTTACCGAAGTTTCTTGAAAAAGAAATTAAGTGGACGTTTTCTGGATCTTTTTGGTTTAATTCATGAAGAACTGATAAGGTATTGTCAGATGACCCATCATTAACAAAAAGATAGTCTGGACGATAATTCTCTTTTTCTTGGTTCATTGAGTTAAAAACTTTTTCAACTGTTTCATAGAAAAGATTGATTGATTCTTGTTCGTTATAACATGGAACAATTAATGTAATTGTTTTCAAGGTGATACTCCTTAAAATGTATTTAAATAAATGAATTATAAGCTATATTTGATTTTAGCATTTTTTACCATTAATAGTAAAATGCATTTATTCTGCTATAATTAACAAAATGTAAAAAAAATTAAGAAAGGTAAAAAAATGAAAAAAATAAAAATTTTTTTGCAGCAAAAAGGGCTTCCTTTTGGACAAATTTTTATGAAACATTTGGGAATGGGAAATGTTTCTGATTCTGCCGTAGTTTTTGCGTATTATACATTAATGTCTCTTTTTCCCATTTTAATCTTGATTAGTGGGGCGGTTAAAATCGCTAATGGGAATCCGGACCACGTTATGGGATTTTTTGGGATGTTAATGCCTGCTTCAATCTTTCAAATGTTGCATCCTATTATTAAATCAGCCTTCGTCGATGGTAGCGGAAGTAGCAACTTCTTCATTGGATTAGTTTTAGCAATTTGGTCATCAAGTAGTGCGATGGCCGCCTTTCAAAGAACAGTGAATTTAACTTATGGGTTTGAAAAGCAAAGTGCATTTAAAAATCGTGTTTTTTCATTAATAATGATGTTATTCATGGTGATTTTATTGTTTATTGCTTTAATTTTAATTGGGTTTAGCAAATCATTAGTTAAGCTATTGGGGGAAGTAATTTCAATTTCTCCACAAGCATTATCTTTAATTGATTTGATTAGAATGCCATTTATATTAGGCTTTTTATTCATCATATTAGTGCTGTTGTATTTTTTAGTTCCCAGTGTCAAAATTAAGCTTAGATATACAATTGCGGGGGCCTTATTTTCTTTAGTGGGACTAGGGTTATTATCACAATTATTTTCGGATGTAATGCGTGAATTTTTTAAAAATATTTCTGCTTATAAAACTTTAGGATCGTTTATTGTAGTTATGATTTGGTTAAACTTAACCGGAGTTATCTTGTTGATTGGTGCTGTTTTTAACGCTAGTTTTCAAGATTATTTTGAAAAAAAATAAAATAAAAAAAGCCCCAGGGGCTTTTTTATTATTTTAGTGAGTTGACTAAATCTTGAGCGAAGGCATCTAATTTTTTGATATCATCTTCGTCGGGATCAAGATTGATTTTTACTAATTCAGAGCCATTCACGGCACCGGCATTAGTTAATGCTGCCGCAAATTTATCCACGGCAACGTTGTAAAATTCTTCGTAAAAGACGTCTCCAGATCCGGCTACCCCAAAGGTTTTCCCTGTGAGATCAACGTCAGCAAGATCATCATAAAAGTCCATTCCTTCTTCAGGTAAATTACCTTCATCATAAGTATAAGGACAAATTACAATTAAGTCTGCATCGGTTAGTTCTTCTGGGTCAGTTTGAGAAATCTCAGTTTCTTCAACTTCTAATCCAAGGTCTTCCAATGCTTCAGTAACAATATCGGCAACGTCTTCATTATTACCGGTGATGGTTGCAAAAACTACATGTGCTTTTTTCATTTTCGAACTTCCTTTATTATTTATCTGCTAAGTATAGCAGAAGTGAAAGAGATTGTGAATTTTTAGAAAGGATAGGATTAATGGCTAAGAACTCAACCTATAAAATAACCAAAATAGAGGCCCAAAAACGACCGGGGCGTTACAACGTTTATTTGAACGATGAATATGCTTTTCCAATTAGTGAAGAAGCAATGATTAAATATCGTATTTTTAAGGGAACCATTTTAACTAAACAAAATATCGCTGATTTGAAATATTCAGATAGTATTTATAAATTAATTGGGAAAGCAGTTAATTTTATCTCTTATCGCACTAGAACGGAAAAGGAAATTAAGGATAAGTTAGGGGAATTAACTGAAGATCAAACGGTGATTGAAAAAGTGTTGGACCATTTACAAAAAATGCATCTGATTGATGATGAAAATTATGCCAATACGTACACAGAACAGATTGCTGCAGGACAAAATAAGGGGCCGATGGCAATTAAGCAATATTTGATGAAAAAGGGAATTTCTGAAGACATAATTATTACTGCAATTGATAATTATTATTCTGATTCAAAGATTCAGGAAAATGCGACGAAAGTGGCACAACAGCAATTTGACCATTACAATCGATACCCATATAATAAGAGAATTGAAAAGGTTAAACTTTCGATGGTTAGAAAGGGATTTTCTTTTTCTGATATTGATAATGCATTAGTGGAAATTGATGACCAGGTTGATAACCAACTTCAAGATGAATTATTGGTCAAAGAAGGAAACAAGTTACTAAAGCGTTATCAAAACGAAGATGATTTTAAAAAGACACAAAAATTAAAACAGGCTTTATTTCGCAAGGGCTTTTCTTTTGATGACATTGATGAATTTTTGGAAGGAATAACAAAGTAAAATGAAAAAAATAAACGAAAAAAATGTTGTTTTGTGGACGGTAGAAGTTCTGTTGTTACTGGGGATTATCTTCCTTTTTACGCAGATTAATTTTCTATTTTCACCAGTTTGGATTTTTATCTCAACAATCTTTGCGCCATTATTAATTGCGGGATTTTTATACTATATGTTGAATCCAATTTTAGAGCTTTTGATGAAGGTCAGAATCACCAGGACGAAGCGGATTAATCGGACATGGGGAACTACGATAATCTTTTTAGCAGTAGTGGCTATTTTGGTTTATATTGTGATGTCATTGATTCCTCATTTGATTTCTCAGATTGAGAATTTAATAAATAACATGCCTAAATTTGCTTCTCACCAACAAGAGTCCTTAACTAAAATGACTAAGCATGGATGGTTAAAGAATATCGATTGGGATCCAATTGTTGCAAATGTACAGTCTAGTTATACTGCATATCTAAAAACATTACTCAGTAATTTGAGTAATAGTGCCGGAAATATCATTTCGGTGGCGGCAAACGTTGTAATTACAATGTTAACTGCACCAATTATTTTATTTTACATGTTAAAGGATGGGGATAAATTTTTACCTAGCGTAGAAAAATTATTACCAACTCTTTCTGATCACCATTGGAAACAAACTGAAATTCTAATGAAGAAAATGAACAAAACGCTTTCTAAATATATTGGTGGCCAAGTGATTGAATGTCTCTTTGTGGGAACCTTTACTTCCATTGGTTATTTATTAATTGGACAAAAATATGCCTTACTGTTAGGTGTGTTTGCTGGATTTTGTAATTTGGTTCCATACGTGGGACCATATATTGGGATTTTACCAGCGTTATTAGTAGCTATCACAGTTAGCCCAGAACAAGCGATTATCACAATTATCATCGTAATCATTGTTCAACAAGTTGATGGTAATTTGGTTTATCCAAACGTCATTGGAAAAACTCTTAATATTCATCCGCTCACAATTATCATCATCTTATTAGCAGCTGGTCACATTTCTGGATTAATCGGAATGATTTTAGCAATTCCAATTTATGCTATTTTGAAAGTTATTGTGGAATTTTTCTACAATGTTTGGTTAGTGCAACACGAGAATTAAAGAATAAACGGAGGTCTACATGGCTGATAACAAAATTAAAACGGAAGTAAATAAACGAAGAACCTTTGCCATCATTTCTCACCCGGATGCTGGTAAGACAACGATTACAGAACAATTATTACTCTTTGGGGGAATCATTCGAGAAGCTGGTACAGTTAAAGCGAAAAAGAGTGGTAACTTTGCCAAATCTGATTGGATGGCAATTGAACAAAAACGTGGAATTTCAGTTACCAGTTCAGTGATGCAATTTGATTACGACGACAAACGAATTAACATCTTGGATACCCCTGGACACGAAGATTTCTCAGAAGATACCTACCGAACATTGATGGCAGTGGATTCTGCTGTGATGGTAATTGATGCGGCCAAGGGAATTGAGCCACAAACTAAAAAGTTATTCCAAATTTGTAAAATGCGTGGAATTCCAATTTTTACGTTTATGAATAAACTTGATCGAGACAGTCGACCACCAATGGAATTAGTGGAACAACTGGAAGAAGTACTAGGAATTGAAGCATATCCAATGAACTGGCCCATCGGATCAGGAAGAATCTTAAAGGGTCTTTACGATCGTTATAACAAACGAATCGAATTGTTTGAACCTGCAGTCGAAAAAAGAAACTTCTTGAGTTTAGATGATGACGGGTCCATTAAGGAAGCTAACGACTTAGAATCAGATGATATTTATGAAGATGCTAAGGGTGAAATGGATTTAATTTCTGAGGCTGGAAATCAATTTGATGCCGTAAAAATTGCTAATGGTGATCAAACACCGGTGTTCTTTGGTTCTGCTCTAGCAAACTTTGGGGTACAAACATTCTTAGATGCTTACCTAGAAATGGCTCCAGCACCGGGAGAACACAAAACCACCCAAGGAAATGAGATTACGCCTACTAGTGATAATTTCTCTGGTTTTGTATTTAAAATTCAAGCTAACATGAATCCCCAACATCGTGATCGAATTGCATTTGTTAGAATTTGTTCTGGTGAATTTAAAAAGGGAATGGACGTTACTTTAGACCGGACTGGTCGAGATATCCGGTTATCAAATGTGACTGAATTTATGGCCAATACTAGAGAAAACGTGAAGACAGCCGTTGCCGGAGACATTATTGGGCTTTATGATACGGGTAATTTCCAGATTGGTGATACAATTTACACAGGAAAAGAAGCAGTAACTTTTGAAAAGTTACCACAATTTACCCCTGAACTATTTATGCGAGTTTCTGCTAAAAATGTTATGAAACAAAAGTCCTTTCATAAGGGAATCAAACAGTTAGTTCAAGAAGGAGCAATCCAACTATATACGACCTATACTTCAGGACAATACATTTTAGGTGCAGTCGGACAACTTCAATTTGAAGTGTTTAAGTTTAGAATGCAAAATGAATACAATTCTGATGTATTAATGGAACCAATGGGGAGTAAGACTGCGCGCTGGATTAATCCTGAACAGCTGGATGAAAAAATGTCTTCATCTAGAAATATCTTAGTTAGAGATATCCACGATGAGCCATTATTCCTATTTGAAAATGAATTTGCAGAACGCTGGTTTAAGGGTAAATATCCGGATGTTAAATTAACGGCAAAACTTTAAGGAGAAAATCATGAATTTATCAGCATGTACTAGTGTAATGGTTGGGAAAAAAGCTAGTATTGATGGTTCAACGATGATTGCCAGAAATGACGATACGTTTCTACCATTAACACCACAACGTTTTTTAGTCCAATCGGCTTACCAAAACGAAAAGCGAGTTTGGAAATCAAATCAAAATGGCTTCACTGCAGAACTACCTTCTTCAGGTTATCGTTATTCCATGACGCCTAATGCAGACGTTGCCAAAGAAGGGGTTTACGCAGAAAGTGGCTTTAATGAAAAAAACGTTGCCATTAGTGCAACTGAAAGTGTTTATGGTAATTTAGATACCCTTGCTCAAGATCCTTGGGTTGAAAATGGAGTTGCCGAAGATTCACTACCATCAATCGTGTTACCTTACATTGATTCTGCTCGTGCCGGTGTTCAATATTTAGGAAAGCTAATTAAAAAATACGGTTCTCCAGAAGGTAATGGAGTAATGTTTAGTGATAATGACGAGATCTGGTACATGGAAATTGTGACAGGTCATCATTGGGTTGCTCAAAGAATTCCAGATGATTGTTATGTAGTGGTGGCTAATCAAGTGGCAATTCAACAGGTTGATTTTGCTGATCACGATAATTTTATGTATTCAGATGGAATTCGAGAATTTGTTGAGAAGTATCAGCTAAATCCTGATGAAACCGGATTTAACTTTAGACATATTTTTGGAACTAGTAACGAAAAAGATCGTTTTTATAACACTCCGAGAGTTTGGTTTGGACAACGTTATTTAACGCCTGACCTAGTTCAAGAACCAACTTCCCCGGATATGCCATTCTTATGTCGTGCCAATCGGAAAATAAAAGTTTCAGACGTGGAGTACATTCTAAGCTCTCATTACAACGAAACTAAGTATGATCCAATGGGTAAAGGTTCTGAAGAGGACAAACTTAGATTTCGTCCTATTTCATTAAATCGGACGCAAAACTCACATGTTTTGCAAATCAGAAATGATGTTGCTCCTGAATATTCCACGATTATGTGGTTAAGTTTTGGAGTACCTGCTTTTAGTCCATATGTCCCATTCTTTGGTAACGTGGAACGCACTGATCCAACGTATGAAAATACGCCTTTAGAAATGGATGATCAAAGTGCATATTGGATGTATCGAAAGTTATCAATGCTAGTTGAATCCCACTATTCTAAGTTTATTCAATTAGATACCGATTTTAAAACTAGCATGAACCAAATGTTCAATCGTCATGTGGCTGCTGTAATCGATGAAGCAGGTCAAATTGATCAAGCTAAAATGACGGAATTTTTGGAAAATAAAAATCAAGAATTAGTCCAGGTGATGGAAAAAGAAGTTCATAGTTTTATGAACGTATTAATGACCAAAGGGTTGACCCTTTCTAAGTTAACCTATGATATGGACAAAGATCTCTAATTTGAAAGTTCACTGTTTAACAGTGAACTTTTTTTGTTACAATTTTAAGCTTATGTAATTCGTTAAATCGCGCTATAACCATGTTTTGTCCTTTGCTAGTTGTTTTATTTATTAAATTGAAACAAAATAAAACTATTGAAAAGGAGAAATTTAGATGAAAACAAAAGAGATAACTTATTGTGCAGTAATGGTTGCTTTGATTGCGGGATTAGGTATGATTCCTCCCATTGCAATTACCATAATTCCCGTGCCCATTTCCTTTCAGACGATGGGGATTATGTTAGCGGGAACTTTATTAGGAAAGAAGTTAGGAACCATTAGTGTAATTGTGTTTTTATTACTAGTAGTAGCAGGACTACCATTGCTAGCAGGTGGACGTGGAGGCTTTGCAGTATTGGTCGGTCCCACCGCTGGTTATTTAATTAGTTGGCCGTTTTGTGCTTTTTTAGTGGGATTGGTTATCGATATTTTCAAACAACCGGTTAAGTTTATCGGTTATTTAATTGCCAATGTAATTGGTGGTTCAATTTTAATGAATTTAGTGGGAATTATTGTGCTATCATATCAAACTAATTTACCAGTTAAACAAGCTTTAATTGCTACATTAACCTTTTTACCTGGTGATTTGATTAAGGCAATTATAGTTGCTTTAGTGGCGGTTCGGGTTTCCAAGTTAATTAAAGTTTCAAAGTGATTTAAAATCCGTGATTTGACGTTTTTTGAAAGTTTTTTTGCAAAAAACGTTGCTTTTTGGAAAATCGGTGTTATGATAGTTACAACTTAAAAACAAAACGTTAAGTAAGAAGTAGTAGTTTGAATCTTACCTTTCAGTGAGATGTTGGTAGTGCAAAACATCATCAGGTAAAGCAAATGAACGTATCTTACGAGTGTATGTGATAAAACCATACTGGGAGCTCCCATTATAGAGCCAACGATTCGAAGCTGGATTGGGAGAGATGTTGTTTACATAACATAAATTAGGTGGTACCGCGTACAAAAAGCGTCCTATAGTCGATTGACTATTGGGCGCTTTTTTTGTTGAAAAAATTGGAGGAAGAGAAGATGAAGGGTAACAAGATTAAGGCATTTAAATGCTTAGTTTTAGGTTTAGCAATGTTTCTTTTGGGAATCGGAGCTAACTTTACTGCTAAGGCAGATAGTAGTTTGCAAGCAGTCAAAGAAAAGGGAGTATTAACGGTAGCAACTTCACCCGATTATCCTCCCTTTGAATTTCAGGTGAATAAGAATAGCCATTCTGAAGATGTGGGAATGGATATTGAAATTGCCAAACAAATGGCAAAAGATATGGGAGTTAAGTTAAAACTAAAAAACATGGATTTCAGTTCATTGCTAGTGGCTGTAGAAACAGGTAAAGCAGACATGGCGATTGGAGGAATTAATCCGACTCCCGAAAGAGAACAAAACGCGACCTTTTCTAAAATTTATTATTCTGGGGGACAATCATTTTTAGTTAAAAAAGCGGATGCTGATAAGTTTAAAAATCAAGCAAGTTTGAGTGGCCAAAAAGTGGGAACTCAAACGGGATCAATGCAAAGTCAGTTGGCACAAAAGAACTTAACGAATTCGAAGTTGACTACGATGGACAAAACACCAGACTTAATCTTAGCTTTGAAAACCAATAAATTATCTGCCGTTGGAGTCGAAAAACCAGTTGCAGAAGCTTACGTAAAAAATGATTCTGAATTAAAAATGATTAATTCGGATTATAAAATCGATAAAAAAGATGTGGGAGCAGCAATTGCATTTAAAAAAGGGAATGATTCACTAGCAGGAGCTGCAAACCAGACGATTGATAAAATTCATAAGCAAGACAAAATTCCAGGATACATTGAAAAAGCCGGAAAGTACTTAAAGGTAAATACAGCCAATACATCAATGCTTCATTATTGGAAATTCTTCTTTAATGGTTTAAAGGCCACGTTATTAATTTCTGTTCTAGCAGTGATTGGTGGAATTATTTTAGGAATTATCTTGGCACTAATGAAAATTAGTAAATTTAAAATTCTTAGTTGGCCTGCCATCAGTTACGTTGAAGTGGTCAGAGGAACACCTATGATGGTTCAAGTCTTATTAATTTACTTTGGTCTAGGAGTTTTAATTAATATTCCTGCTCTGTTGGCCGGAATCATTGCAGTGACGTTAAATAGTGCAGCCTATGTCTGTGAAATTATCAGAGGTGGAATTAATTCGGTGGAAAAGGGTCAAGGAGAAGCCACCAGAAGTTTGGGATTATCGCAAGTTGATTCGTTTAGATACGTAATCTTGCCACAAGCTTTTAAAAATATTTGGCCTGCTTTAGGAAATGAGTTCATTTCAGTTATCAAGGAAAGTTCAATTGTTTCAATTATTGGAGTAACTGATTTAGTTTACGAGTTGAACGTAGTTAGAGCGGATACTTACAGAGGGGTAGCACCAATTGTGGTGGTAATGGTGATTTACTTCCTCCTTACATTCTTATTGACTAGAGGATTAAACTACTTGGAAGGAAAGATGAAACATGACTAAAAATATAATTGAAATTAAGAACTTAAAAAAGAATTATGAAAAAAATGAAGTTTTAAAAGATGTTAGTGGGGAAGTAAAAGCCGGTGAAGTGATTTGTATTATTGGTCCATCTGGTTCTGGTAAAAGTACTTTTTTAAGATGTATTAACCAATTGGAAAAGCCCACGGCAGGATCAGTTAAGTTTAACGGTGAAGAATTGACCGACAAATCAAGCAAAGACCTTTCTAAACTAGGACAAGAAATTGGCATGGTCTTTCAAAACTTTAATCTATTCCCCAACATGACGGTGATTGAAAATCTCAAGTTAGCACCGATGAAGGTAAAACATTTAAGTAGTGAGGATGCTACAAAAGAAGGAATGAAGTATCTAAGTAGAGTTGGGTTAGCAGGAAAAGCGGATGCTTATCCCGATAGTTTATCAGGGGGACAAAAACAACGGGTGGCAATTGCTAGAGCTTTGGCAATGAATCCACAGGTAATGTTTTTTGATGAACCTACTAGTGCACTAGACCCGGAAATGGTTGGGGAAGTGTTAAACGTAATGAAAGAGTTAGCTGACGAAAAGATGACCATGATGGTGGTAACTCATGAAATGGGATTTGCGAAAAAAGTGGCGGATGAAGTTTGGTTTATGGCGGATGGATACATTCAAGAAAAAAATACTCCCGCAGAAATTTTTAACAATCCGCAAGAGGACAGAACTAAAGAATTTATCAGTAAAATAATCGTTGATTAGGAGGAAATTAAAATGGAAAACAAAAAGGTAGTATTAGCTTATTCAGGTGGATTAGATACTTCAGTAGCAATTGCTTGGTTAAAAGATAAAGGTTATGACGTTGTGGCATGTTGTATCAACGTGGGAGAAGAAAAAGATCCACAATTTATTAACGATAAAGCACTAAAAGTTGGAGCAGTGAATGCCTATACAATTGATGCAAAAGAAGAATATGCCAACGATTATTTGTCACTTGCACTACAAGCAAATGTCTTATATGAAGGAATTTATCCTTTAGTATCAGCTTTATCCAGACCACTAATTGTGAAAAAATTAGTTGAAATTGCGGAAAAAGAAAATGCGGTTGCAATTGCACATGGTTGTACCGGAAAGGGAAACGATCAAGTTCGTTTTGAAGTTGCAATTCATGCCCTTAATCCTGAAATCGAAGTGTTAAGTCCGGTTCGTGATTGGCATTGGTCTAGAGAAGAAGAAATTGAATATGCCAAAGAACACGATATTGCAATTCCAATTGATTTAGATTCACCATATTCAATTGATGCAAACATTTGGGGTCGGGCAAACGAAGCCGGTATTTTGGAAGATCCATGGGTGGCAGCTCCAGCGGATGCCTTTGCTTTAACGAAGCCAATTGAAGCAACTCCTGATAAACCAACTGAAGTTACGTTAACCTTTAAACAGGGAATTCCAGTTTCTTTAAATGGTGAAGCAATGAGTTTTGCTAAAATCATTGAAACTTTAAATGAAATTGCAGGAGAAAATGGGATTGGTAGAATTGATCACATTGAAAACCGGTTGGTCGGAATTAAATCAAGAGAGATTTACGAAACTCCCGCTGCAACCGTTTTAATTAAAGCTCACCAAGAATTAGAAACGTTAGTATTAGAACGGGATTTAGCGCACTTTAAACCAGTTGTAGAAAAAGAAATTGCAGAATTACTTTATGATGGTCTTTACTATTCTCCATTAATGAACTCCCTAAAATCATTTATTAAAACTTCACAACAAACAGTAAATGGAACCATTAAATTAAGCTTACTTAAGGGAAACATTATTACCTTGGGAAGAAAATCAACGGATAGTTTGTATGATAAGAACTTGGCAACCTATACTTCTTCAGATTCGTTTGATCAAGAGGCAGCACAAGGATTCATTGAGCTCTGGGGTCTTCCTACTGAAGTATATTCACAAGTGCAAAGTCAAAAGGATAAAAAGGAGTAAGCGATGGCAAAAAAATTATGGGGTGGTCGGTTTCAGCAACCGACTGATGAATTAGTTGATCAATATGGTGCTTCCATTCCTTTTGATTATTTGATGGCAGAAGAAGATATTCAAGGATCGTTAGCACACGTTAAGATGTTAAGTAAAACTGGTATTTTAACCGAAAAAGACGTTGCAGCAATTACTGCAGGATTGAAACAAATTTTAGCCGATTTAAAGCAAGGTAAAATTGAGTTCAGTGTCGAAAATGAAGATATTCATATGAATATTGAAAGTATTTTGACTGAACGAATTGGACCAGTGGCAGGGAAGCTGCACACGGCTCGTTCTAGAAATGATCAGGTAGCAACTGATTTTCATTTGTATTTGAAGAAAAGGATTCCACAAGTAATTACTGAAATTAATAATTTACAAACCGAACTCGTAAAAATGGCGGAAAAAAATATTGATGTAATTATGCCGGGATATACTCATTTACAACATGCACAACCAATTGCATATTCACACTATTTATTAGCCTATTTTGAAATGCTACAACGGGATAAGGAACGGTTTGAGTTTAACCAAAAACATACTGACATTTCGCCATTAGGAGCAGCAGCCTTGGCGGGAACCACTTTTCCCATTGATCGTGAATTTACGGCCCAGGAATTAGGCTTTCAGGATGTTTATAACAATTCCTTGGATGCGGTTTCTGATCGTGACTTTGCGTTAGAATTTTTAAGTAATAGCTCCATTTTAATGATGCATCTGTCACGTTTTTGTGAAGAAATCAGTATGTGGGTTAGTTATGAATTTAATTACCTAGAACTAAGTGATGCTTATACCACGGGAAGTTCAATCATGCCACAAAAGAAGAATCCCGATATGGTTGAGTTGATTAGAGGTAAATCAGGGCGAATTTATGGTGATTTATTAGGATTGTTGACTACCATGAAAGGACTTCCACTGGCGTACAATAAAGACTTGCAAGAAGATAAAGAAGGAACTTTTGATGCGGTTAAAACCATTATTCCGGCTTTGAAGATTTTCACGGGGATGTTATCAACCTTAAAAGTTAATCAAGAAAAAATGAAACACAGTACGGAAAATGATTTTTCCAATGCCACTGAGCTAGCTGACTATTTGGCAACCAAAGGAATGCCATTTAGACAAGCCCATGCTGTAGTGGGAGAGTTAGTTTTAAAGGGAATTCAAACTGGAAAAAACTTACAAGACTTTAGTTTAGCAGAACTACAAAAATCATCAGAATTAATTACGGATGACGTTTACCATGACTTAAAATCTGAAGTTGCTGTTGATCGGAGAAATTCTTATGGTGGAACCGGCTTTAAACAAGTTAAGCAACAAATAGAAAATGCCAAGCAAAAAATTAAATAAACAAAAAGGAGAAGATTTAAAAATCTTCTCCTTTTATTTATTTAGCACTTATTTTAATTTCATTATTATCAAGACTTAAACTGAGCGTTTGTTGGTTAGGATTATTCAAGAGATAATCTGCAATTTGATTTTCCAGTTGTTCTTGAATAACCCGGCGAAGGGGACGAGCACCCATGGCGGGATCATAACCTAATTCAACAATTTTATCCTTAACTTCATCTGAAACAGTAACTGTAAGTCCGTTTTGTTTGGTGGTATTAGTTAAATCGTTAATTAATAAATCAACAATTTTACGGAGATCTTTTTTATTTAAGGAATTGAATTCGACAATATCATCAAATCGATTTAAAAATTCAGGCTTGAAGTAAGCACCTAATTTATTTAAGACGGAATGTGTATCCCCATTTGACTCTGCACCAAATCCAACGTTTCCACCGGTATTTGCTCCGGCGTTACTGGTCATGATAACAACGGTATCTTTAAAGGAAACGGTTCTCCCTTGTGAATCAGTTAAGCGACCGTCATCTAGAATTTGTAAAAAGGCGTGTAAGACATCTGCATGGGCCTTTTCTACCTCATCCAATAGAATTAAACTATAGGGTTTGCGACGAACTTTTTCAGTTAATTGACCAGCTTCGTCGTAACCTACGTATCCAGGAGCAGCACCAATCAATTTAGCAATTGATTGAGATTCTTTGTATTCAGACATATCGAATCTGATTAAAGAATCCTTAGAACCAAATAGTTGTTGAGCTAATTGTTTAGCTAGTTCAGTTTTACCCACCCCAGTAGGGCCAACAAAGAGGAATGAACCAATGGGACGACCTGATTTATTAAAACCAACTCGATTTCTTTGAATGGCTGTAGCTACCTTAGTAACTGCATCATTTTGCCCAATGATATTTTTCTCTAAGTTTTGATTTAGATTTTTTAGTTTTTCTTTATCTTTACTTTCTAAATCTCCAACCGGAATGCCCGTAATTTCAGCAACTACCTGTTGGACGTTTTTAACGGTGACAGTATTATTTTTCTTCTTTTCTTGTGCAAGATTAGCTCGTTTTTGGTTTAACTGTTTTTCACGATCACGATAGTAGGCTGCCGTTTCGTAATCTTCTTTATTTAAAGCAGTTTCTTTTTGGGTTTCAGCGGTTTTAATTTCTTTATCAATTTCTTCTGGATCAATTAGGTTTAAGGTTAAATTTTTTCTTGATCCAGTTTCATCCATTAAATCGATTGCTTTATCAGGTAAGAAGCGTTCATTAATGTAGCGTTTCGATAATTTAACGGCTGCTTCGATGGCTTCATCAGTATAGTGAACTTGATGATAGTCTTCATAATTTTTTTGTAAACCATGTAAGATTTTAATAGCCTGTTCTACCGTAGGCTCTTCTACGGTAATAGGTTGGAAACGTCTAGCTAACGCAGAATCTTTTTCAATTTTGCGATATTCACTGAGAGTGGTAGAACCAACTAATTGGAAGTCACCACGAGCAAGCGCTGGTTTTAAAACATTTCCGGCATCAATACCACCTTCAGTGTTTCCAGTACTTACAATTTCGTGAATTTCATCAATGAAAAGAATTAAATTATGATCAGCTTTAACTTCTTTAATTAATTCCTGCATTTTCTTTTCAAATTGACCACGAATACCAGTTCCTTGAATCATTGAAACCATGTCAATTTGGATAATTCTTTTGTTAGTTAATTTTTGGGGTACACTACCATCAACGATTTTTTGTGCTAATCCTTCAACAATAGCGGTTTTACCCACTCCGGCTTCACCAATTAAGACCGGGTTGTTTTTGGAACGACGATTGAGGACTTCAATTGCACGAGCAATTTGCTTTTCTCGACCAATCATTGGGTCTAATTTGTTTTTTCTGGCAAGGGCAGTTAAATCAGTTCCATAGTTGTCCAAAATGGTGTTTTTCTTACCATTATCGTTTGCTTTTCCATTGCCACCATTCATGTTGCCACCTTGCATTGAACGAATTAAATCGTCGAGATTTCCGAATCCATAGGCACCTTGTTGTCCATCCATAAGATTGCCTCCTTTATTTTTGATTATTTATTTGACCTTCATTGACCATTTGTTTTAATTATACCTGAGCCGAAATATGATTCAAGCAATTGCACTAAATCATAAATTTTTGAAATTGTGGTAAAATATAAATAGCTGGATTGAATGAGGTGATTATTTTGGAAAAAAGTAAATCAGACTTTACTGAATTACTTAATCAGTTACGTGATAATAAAATAAAAACTCTAACAATTCAACCAAATGAGTTTTTTATTTTTCAACAGGCTTTTATGGCTTTTGAGACGAGAAAGAAAATTGTTGGAAGAGCAACTAATGGAGGTACTGTAATCTACCATTATGATCATTCAAATTAATTTTTAAATTAATCTTATAAATGTTGTAAAAACTTGTATTTTCAATAATATATTGGTAGTCTTAGAGTATAAAAAAGGTCAATTAAAGGGGTGCGTTTATTATGGAAAAACGTCAATTTAAAATTACAGCAGAAACCGGTATTCACGCTCGTCCTGCTACATTTTTAGTACAAACAGCAAGTAAGTTTACTTCAAGTATTACTTTGGAATACGAAGATAAGACAGTTAACCTTAAATCAATCATGGGTGTTATGTCTCTAGGTGTTGGCCAAAACGCTGTGATTACAATTGCAGCTGACGGTGATGATGCCAAAGATTCACTTGATGCAATTGCTCAAACTATGAAAGATGAAGGCTTAATCGACTAACCTTTTAATCATTAAAAAGAGTTGCCTCGGCAACTCTTTTTCTTTATTTTGCAGTATTTAATTAAAATTTTTTAAAGAATTCTATTTCGTTTTGATTGAGAGGAGGAATTACCACTTGAAGATTGGACTGTTTACAGACACTTATTTTCCACAAGTAAGTGGGGTGGCAACATCGATTAAAACACTTAAAGATGAATTGGAAAGACGTGGTAATGATGTTTATATATTTACTACGACTGATCCCAATTCTAAGGAAGTTTCAGAAGATGGAATTTATCGTTTTTCAAGTATTCCATTTATTTCTTTTACTGAACGTCGAATTGCCGTTCGGGGACTTTTTCAAGCAACCCAGATTGCCAAAAAATTAAAACTTGATATTGTTCATACCCAAACTGAATTTTCAATGGGGATGATTGGCAAGTTTGTAGCTAAAAATTTAGGCATTCCTTGTTTGCATACTTACCATACTATGTATGAAGACTATCTACACTATGTTGCAAACGGGAAAATCTTAAAACCGATTCACGTAAAGGAAGGCTCGCTTTACTTTTGTCATAACTTAGATGGAGTGGTAGCTCCTAGTAAACGAGTTTTAGATAAGATTACGGATTATGGAGTTAAGAGTCCAATTCGAATTATCCCAACTGGAATTGACATTAATCACTATGAAGAACCATATAATGAAAAAATTCGTCAATCGTTAGGATTAGATGAGAAAACACCGGTGATGCTATCAGTTAGTCGATTGGCGTATGAAAAAAACATTTCAGAATTAATTGATTCTATGCCAAAAATTTTAGAAAAAATTCCGGCAACTAAATTAGTGATAGTGGGACAAGGTCCTGCTGAAAACGATTTGAAACAGCAAGCACAAGAGATGAATTTAACTGATGCAATCATTTTCACTGGCGAAATTAATAATGATGATGTTAATCAATATTATCAAATGGCTAACGTTTTTGTTTCAACTTCGGAATCAGAGTCACAGGGATTAACTTATATTGAAGCAATGGCTGCGGGGACCAAGGTAGTCGTTGCTTCCAGTCCATATACGGATGATTTGGTTAATGATCCTGCTTTAGGGATGACCTTTAACACCAAAAATGAATTTATTGATGATACTTTGACTTATTTAGCAAATGACAATCAATATCCAGATAACCAAGAACTTCGACGTAATAAACTTCATGATATTTCAGCAGTTTATTTTGTCGACCGAATACTCAATTTTTATGAAGATGCTTTAAATGATTTTAAAGTATATGAAGAGAATGAGGAGACCTAATGCTAAAAATTAACATGTTTTCTACTGCCACAAAGGTAAAGGGACAGGGAGTAGGAAGTGCGTATACCGAACTGGTTCGGTTGCTAAAAGAAAGATTTTCAGCCGAATTTAAAATTGAAATTAATAATTATAAAGATTCGGTGGATATAACCCATTACCATACAATTAATCCGACTTTTTATTTGTCGACCTTTTCTAAAAAAAGAGGACGTAAGATTGGGTATGTTCACTTCTTACCGGAAACTTTAGAGGGAAGCCTAAAAATACCAACTCCGTTTAGACAAATTTTTTATAAATATATTATTTCTTTTTATAAGCGGATGGATGAAATTGTGGTCGTAAATCCAACCTTTATTCCTAAATTAGAAAAATATGGAATTAAAAAAGAGCGAATTACCTATATTCCCAACTTTGTTAGTAAGGCAGAATTTCATCAGGTTAATGCCAGCGATAAAGTGGCATTGCGGAGTAGTTATGGCTATGAGCAAAAAAGATTTACGATAGTTTGTACGGGACAAGTACAAACTCGTAAGGGAGTTTTGGATTTTATCAAATTAGCTAAGCAGAATCCTGAATTTCAGTTTATTTGGGTCGGCGGTTTTTCTTTTGGGAGTATGACCGATGGCTATGAAGAATTGAAAAAGGTGGTTGACAATCCACCTAAGAATCTTAGCTTCCCTGGAATTGTAGATCGAACAAGTCTAGTGGATTACTATAATCTGGCGGATGTATTTTTACTTCCCTCATACAATGAGTTATTTCCGATGTCTGTTTTAGAAGCTTTCTCTTGTGGAATTCCAGTAGTGCTAAGAAACTTAGAGCTTTATCAAAAAATCATTGGAAAATACTACCTTCCTGCTCAAAATGAGTTGGAAATGAATGAGATTTTAAACAACTTGGCTAACAGTCCTGAAATGATAGAAAAGTATCAAGCTAAAGCAGTTGAAGCTTCAGACTATTATTCAGAAGATCATCTAGCCACAATTTGGCATCAATTTTATTTAGATCAAGCGCAAGTTGGGAAAGAATCGAAAGGATAGCGAATGACAAAGCGAAATAAAATTTCATTAGTTATTATGATATTACTTGGTTTGGTTATCTCTTGGTATGCGACCAAGGATATTGAATTTAGTGTGTTGATTAACGATTTGAAAAATATTAATCCTGGATGGTTTTTTGTCGCTTGTGGTTGTATCTTGGCTTACTTCTTCTTTGAGGCAGTGATTACCTATATTTTAGTTCGTCAGAGTAATCAAAACTTCACTTTTTATGATGCCTTTCGGGTTCCATTGGTGGAGCAACTTTTTAATGGAATCACTCCATTTTCTTCTGGGGGACAACCAGCGCAATTAGTTGTTTTAATGCAATCTGGTGTGGATGCAGGTAAAGCTTCTTCGGCGTTACTAATGAAATTTATTGTTTATCAAGCCATGATTGTTTTGAACTTTATTATTAGTTTGATAATTGGTTTTGAATTCTTAATTGAAAAGGTCAATGCTTTAGCAATCTTAGTTGCTTTCGGTTTTATAATTCATTTAGTAGTGATTATTTTGCTATTGATGATCATGTATTGGCATGCCTTTACTAAACAATTAATTAATTATGTAATGAAACCGATTAAATGGTTTGTAAAAGCGGAACGGTTTGATAGCTGGAAGGCTACCGTAGATGATAAGGTGGATACCTTTTATCTTGAAAGTGTTAAGATAGGGCACCAATGGCGCTTAATGGGAAAAATTTTTGTTTTAACTTTTTTCCAGTTATTGTTTTACTACTTGATTCCTTACTTTATTATGCGTTCACTAGGTTATGATAATGTGAATGTTTTAATCGTAACTAGTTTAAACGTATTAATTTTCTTGGTAATTTCAATGTTCCCAATTCCAGGTGGCTCTGGTGGGGCAGAATATAGCTTTGAGATGCTTTTTAGAAGTTATATCCATAGCAGTAGTAAATTAGCAGTAGCGATGATTCTATGGCGGATTTTAACTTACTACGTGGGACTAATCTTAGGAGTAGTCGCTTTGGTTAGTCGACCAAGTAAGGAAAAGAAAAAGATTAATTAATTTTGGAGGAAAAAAGAATGTCTACTGGTTTAAAACGCATTCGAAATATTTTTAATACTACTTTAGGATTTTATCTTTTAGTAGTAGTTTTATTTACTTTAAAAACGTACTTATGTTACCGGACGGATTTTACGTTAGGGTCTTCTGGTAGTGTGCAAAATTTCTTGCTTTTTGTTAATCCAATTCCTTCAGCAATGTTGTTATTTGGAATTGCTTTATATTTCAGAGGTAAATTATCATACTGGTTGATGTTAATTATTGATTTTTTACAATCAACCTGGCTTTTCGCCAATATTTTGTATTACCGTGAATTTTCTGACTTCCTTTCAATGGGGATTATCAAGGGAACTGGAGATGTACAAAATAACCTAGGAAAAAGTTTGATGGAGATTTTGCATCCTACCGACTTTATTGCCTATGCAGATATCATATTATTAATTCTACTATTGTTGTTTAGAGTTATTAAAATTGAGAAGAAACCGTTTAAAAAACGTTATGCACTGTTAATTACAGTACTTTCTTTTGTTTTAATGTTTGCTGAATATAACGTTGCTAACGCGGACCGTTCTGGCTTATTAACTAGAACTTTTGATAATAACTATATTGTTAAATATCTAGGTTTAAATGAATACGCAGCTTTTAACATCTACCAAAATCATAAAGAAACTGCTACTAGAGCCAACGCTAAAGAAAAGGACTTAAAACAGGTTCAGGATTTTATTAAAAAGAATCAAATCAGTCCTAATGCTGAATATTACGGTAAAGAAAAAGGGAAAAATGTCTTTATTATCCATTTAGAAAGTTTCCAACAATTTTTAATTGATTATAAAGTCGACGGAAAAGAAGTTACTCCAAATATTAATAAGTTCTACCATAACCAAAATACACTAGCCTTTGATAACTTTTACCATCAAGTAGCACAAGGGAAGACCTCTGATGCTGAAACCATGTTAGAAAATTCTTTGTATGGTTTACCGCAAGGATCGGCCATGGTTAGTTATGGAGCGCAAAATACTTATCAGGCAGCACCATCAATTCTTAATCAAGATGGTTATTCAAGTGCATCTTTCCATGGGGATGTTCCCACTTTCTGGAACAGAAATAATGCCTATAAATCATGGGGATATGAATACTTCTTCAGTAGTTCTTACTACAAAAACAAACCTGAATATAACGTAGGTTATGGAATGAAGGATAAAATTTTCTTTGACCAGTCAATTAAGTATATTCAACAATTGCCACAACCTTTTTATGCCAAAATGATTACATTAACGAACCACTATCCATACGAATTGGATAAACAAAATACCGATTTTCCAGCTACCAATACTGGAGATAGTACAGTTGATCCATATGTTCAAACCGCACATTATTTAGACCAATCATTTGGTGAATTCCAAGATTATCTAGAGAAGAGTGGTTTGGCGAAGAATAGTGTAGTTGTACTTTATGGTGATCATTATGGTATTTCTAATAATCATCGTCCTGCAATTGCTAAATTGTTGGGTAAGAAGAGTGTTAATAAATATGATTTGGCTCAGTTCCAAAAAGTTCCATTTATGATTAATGGTTCAAATATTAACGGTAAAGTAGATCATACTTACGGTGGAGAAATTGATGTTTTACCAACCTTGCTACATCTTCTAGGGGTAAATAACGATAATATGATCCAATTTGGACATGATTTACTAAGTGCTAATAACCAGCAAATTGTTCCATTTAGAAACGGTGACTTTGTTTCTAAGCAATACACTAAGGTTGGTGGTACGATTTATGACACAAGTACTGGTAAAGAAATTAAACCTGATGATGAGCAAAAGAAGCAGATTCAAACAATCCAAGATTATGTAAATGACTCTCTATCTAACTCAGATAAAGTAATTTATGGTGATTTATTGAGATTCCATAAAATAAATGGCTATAAACCAGTTAATAAAAAAGAAATAAACTACGGGAAAACCGATGCACTCAAAAAGTTAGAACAAACTAATAAAAGCAAAAAAACTGATTTAGTTAGTCAAAATGACAATAAATCAACTGTATCTGACTTTAGTACGGATGCACCAGAATTAAAATAGGTAAAATGATAAAGGTTCTCACGCTGCTACAATAGCAGTTTGAGAACCTTTTTATTTTTTATTGGATTATTTTTAAATTTCTTATTGACGAACCCTGTGTATCTTGGTAATATATTAAATGTTCGTTAGGCGAGTTCAGCGAGTTAGCAAAGATTGATTGATTTATCAAATTAAATTAATTAAAAAAGTTGTTGACAAACTCCTCTCTAACGTGTAATATTAATCAAGTACTGCTGAGGCAGTCAACTGAGTAGATCTTTGAAAACTGAACAAGATTTTGATTACAAACAGTGTAAGGAAATTTTTGAACTTGGTTCGAAAATTAAACAAATGCAATGTCAATTTGCAAAAAAAGCAGAGCTAGTAAAGTTCTCATTTTAAAATGAGAGTTTGATCCTGGCTCAGGACGAACGTTGGCGGCGTGCCTAATACATGCAAGTCGAACGAAGTTGCCCTAATGATTGTTGATGCTTGCATCAACATGACTCTGGATCCAACTGAGTGGCGAACTGGTGAGTAACACGTGGGTAACCTGCCCAGAAGAAGGGGATAACACCTGGAAACAGATGCTAATACCGTATAACAACACAAACCACATGGTTTGCGTTTGAAAGATGGCCTTTGTGCTGTCGCTTTTGGATGGACCCGCGGCGCATTAGCTAGTTGGTGAGATAAAAGCTCACCAAGGCGATGATGCGTAGCAGACCTGAGAGGGTAATCTGCCACAATGGGACTGAGACACGGCCCATACTCCTACGGGAGGCAGCAGTAGGGAATCTTCCACAATGGACGAAAGTCTGATGGAGCAACGCCGCGTGAGTGAAGAAGGGTTTCGGCTCGTAAAACTCTGTTGTTAGAGAAGAACGACTGTAAGAGTAACTGCTTACGGTGTGACGGTATCTAACCAGAAAGTCACGGCTAACTACGTGCCAGCAGCCGCGGTAATACGTAGGTGGCAAACGTTGTCCGGATTTATTGGGCGTAAAGGGAGCGCAGGCGGTTTCTTAAGTCTGATGTGAAAGCCTTCGGCTTAACCGGAGAAGTGCATCGGAAACTGGGAAACTTGAGTGCAGAAAAGGATAGTGGAACTTCATGTGTAGCGGTGAAATGCGTAGATATATGAAGGAACACCAGTGGCGAAGGCGGCTATCTGGTCTGTAACTGACGCTGAGGCTCGAAAGCATGGGTAGCAAACAGGATTAGATACCCTGGTAGTCCATGCCGTAAACGATGAATGCTAGGTGTTGGGAGGTTTCCGCCTCTCAGTGCCGCAGCTAACGCATTAAGCATTCCGCCTGGGGAGTACGACCGCAAGGTTGAAACTCAAAGGAATTGACGGGGACCCGCACAAGCGGTGGAGCATGTGGTTTAATTCGATGCTACGCGAAGAACCTTACCAGGACTTGACATCTTCTGCCAATCTAAGAGATTAGACGTTCCCTTCGGGGACAGAATGACAGGTGGTGCATGGTTGTCGTCAGCTCGTGTCGTGAGATGTTGGGTTAAGTCCCGCAACGAGCGCAACCCTTGTCTTTAGTTGCCAGCATTAAGTTGGGCACTCTAGAGAGACTGCCGGTGATAAACCGGAGGAAGGTGGGGATGACGTCAAATCATCATGCCCCTTATGTCCTGGGCTACACACGTGCTACAATGGATGGTACAACGAGTTGCGAAACCGCGAGGTCAAGCTAATCTCTTAAAGCCATTCTCAGTTCGGATTGCAGGCTGCAACTCGCCTGCATGAAGTTGGAATCGCTAGTAATCGTGGATCAGCATGCCACGGTGAATACGTTCCCGGGTCTTGTACACACCGCCCGTCACACCATGAGAGTTTGTAACACCCAAAGTCGGTTGGATAACCTTTTAGGAGTCCGCCGCCTAAGGTGGGACAGATGATTAGGGTGAAGTCGTAACAAGGTAGCCGTAGGAGAACCTGCGGCTGGATCACCTCCTTTCTAAGGAATAATTCGGAACCTTACACTAATCAAAAGCTTGTTTAGTTTTGAGAGAATCTACTCTCAAACTTGTTCTTTGAAAACTAGATAATATTATTTTCTGTAAAATTATATTTATATATAATTACACCGAGAAATAACCATTGTGTTATTTTGAGTTTTTTAATTAGTTATAATCGCTAAAACTCAATAATTTATAATCCGTTGGATTATAGGTTAAGTTATTAAGGGCGCATGGTGAATGCCTTGGTACTAGGAGCCGATGAAGGACGGAACTAACACCGATATGCTTCGGGGAGCTGTACGTAAGCTTTGATCCGGAGATTTCCGAATGAGGAAACTCGATTAGTGTAATGACTAATCATTGCGTAGTGAATACATAGCTGCGTAAAGGCAAACGCGGGGAACTGAAACATCTAAGTACCCGCAGGAATATAAAGAAATTTCGATTCCCAAAGTAGCGGCGAGCGAACTGGGAATAGCCCAAACCGAACCCTTGTGGTTCGGGGTTGTAGGACTGAACATCTGAGTTACAAAAGTATTTGATAGTTGAAGTAGTTGGGAAGCTACACCAAAGAGAGTGATAGTCTCGTAAGCGAAATCGAATACCCTCAGTTCAGGATCCTGAGTACGGCGACACACGTGAAACGTCGTCGGAATCTGGGAGGACCATCTCCCAAGGCTAAATACTACCTAGTGACCGATAGTGAACCAGTACCGTGAGGGAAAGGTGAAAAGCACCCCGGAAGGGGAGTGAAATAGTTCCTGCAACCATGTGCCTACAAGCAGTCAGAGCCCGTTAATGGGTGATGGCGTGCCTCTTGTAGAATGAACCGGCGAGTTACAGTTGCATGCAAGGTTAAGCCGAAAACGCGGAGCCGTAGCGAAAGCGAGTCTTAAGAGGGCGAATTAGTATGTTGCCGTAGACCCGAAACCAGGTGATCTACCCATGTCCAGGATGAAAGTGCGGTAATACGCACCGGAGGTCCGAACCCGTGTACGTTGAAAAGTGCTGGGATGAGGTGTGGGTAGCGGTGAAATTCCAAACGAACTTGGAGATAGCTGGTTCTCTCCGAAATAGCTTTAGGGCTAGCCTCGGAATTAGAATCATGGAGGTAGAGCACTGTTTGAGCAAGGGGTCCATCTAGGATTACTAAGTTCAGATAAACTCCGAATACCATTGATTTATGTCCGGGAGTCAGACAATGAGTGATAAGATCCATTGTCGAAAGGGGAACAGCCCAGACCGCCAGTTAAGGTCCCTAAATATATGCTAAGTGGAAAAGGAGGTGGAGTTGCTTAGACAACTAGGATGTTGGCTCAGAAGCAGCCACCATTTAAAGAGTGCGTAATAGCTCACTAGTCGAGTGATTCTGCGCCGAAAATTTACCGGGGCTAAGCATATTACCGAGACTGCGGACGCAACTATGTTGCGTGATAGGAGAGCGTTCTAAGGGCAATGAAGGTAGACCGTAAGGACTATTGGAGCGCTTAGAAGTGAGAATGCCGGTATGAGTAGCGAAAGATCAGTGAGAATCTGATCCACCGTATGACTAAGGTTTCCTGGGGAAGGCTCGTCCACCCAGGGTTAGTCGGGACCTAAGCCGAGGCTGAGAAGCGTAGGCGATGGATAACAGGTTGAGATTCCTGTACTAGTTAATTATGTTTGAACAACGGAGGGACGCAGAAGGCTAAGGTATGCACACGGCTGGAAATGTGTGTTTAAATCGTAAGTCAGGAGAGGAGTTAAATGCTTCTTTCCGAGTTGACAAGCGATGATGAGGATCGAAATTTAAGTAGAGAAGTACCTGATGTCACGCTGCCGAGAAAAGCTTCTAGTTAGTAATTAATTACCCGTACCGCAAACCGACACAGGTAGTCGAGGAGAGTATCCTCAGGTGAGCGAGAGAACTATCGTTAAGGAACTCGGCAAAATGACCCCGTAACTTCGGAAGAAGGGGTGCTGGCCGTAAGGTCAGCCGCAGTGAAAAGACTCAAACGACTGTTTATCAAAAACACAGGTTTATGCAAAATCGTAAGATGAAGTATATGGGCTGACGCCTGCCCGGTGCTGGAAGGTTAAGTGGAAATGTTAGCTTCGGCAAAGCATCGAAATGAAGCCCCAGTAAACGGCGGCCGTAACTATAACGGTCCTAAGGTAGCGAAATTCCTTGTCGGGTAAGTTCCGACCCGCACGAAAGGCGTAACGATTTGAGTACTGTCTCAACGATAGACTCGGTGAAATTAAGATACCTGTGAAGAAGCAGGTTACCCGCGACAGGACGGAAAGACCCCATGGAGCTTTACTGTAGCTTGATATTGGGTGTTTACATAACTTGTACAGCATAGGTAGGAGCCATTGAAACCGGAACGCTAGTTTCGGTGGAGGCATCATTGGGATACTACCCTTGTTATGTGAACACTCTAACCCTGTGCACTTATCGTGCACGGAGACAGTGTCTGGTTGGCAGTTTGACTGGGGCGGTCGCCTCCTAAATAGTAACGGAGGCGCTCAAAGGTTTGCTTAGAATGGTTGGAAATCATTCCTAAAGTGTAAAGGCAAAAGCAAGCTTGACTGCGAGACAAACAGGTCGAGCAGGGACGAAAGTCGGACTTAGTGATCCGGTGGTACCGTATGGAAGGGCCATCGCTCAACGGATAAAAGCTACCCTGGGGATAACAGGCTTATCTCCCCCAAGAGTTCACATCGACGGGGAGGTTTGGCACCTCGATGTCGGCTCATCGCATCCTGGGGCTGTAGTTGGTCCCAAGGGTTGGGCTGTTCGCCCATTAAAGCGGTACGCGAGCTGGGTTCAGAACGTCGTGAGACAGTTCGGTCCCTATCCGTCGCGGGCGCAGGAAATTTGAGAGGAGCTGTCCCTAGTACGAGAGGACCGGGATGGACATACCGCTGGTGTATCAGTTGCGCCGCCAGGCGCATTGCTGAGTAGCTATGTATGGATGAGATAAACGCTGAAAGCATCTAAGTGTGAAACTCGCCTCAAGATGAGATTTCCCATTCCTTTATGGAAGTAAGACTCCTGAAAGATGATCAGGTAGATAGGTTAGAAGTGGAAGAGTAGCGATACTTGAAGCGGACTAATACTAATCAGTCGAGGACTTAACCAAGTAGAATTAAGATATAATGGTAACTCGGAAAAGAAAAGATATTATCTAGTTTTGAGAGAACAAAGTTCTTTCAAACAAAATAGTGTGGTGGCGATAGCCTGAAGGATACACCTGTTCCCATGCCGAACACAGTAGTTAAGCTTCAGAACGCCAAAAGTAGTTGGGGGATCGCCCCCTGCGAGGATAGGAAGTTGCCACGCAAAATGGAGGATTAGCTCAGTTGGGAGAGCGTCTGCCTTACAAGCAGGATGTCACAGGTTCGAGCCCTGTATCCTCCATTATGAGCCGTTAGCTCAGCCGGTAGAGCATCTGACTTTTAATCAGAGGGTCGGCAGTTCGAACCTGCCACGGCTCATTAACTTAATATTTTTAAGGCATATTGCCGACTTAGCTCAGTTGGCAGAGCACCTGTCTTGTAAACAGGGGGTCGGAGGTTCGAATCCTCTAGTCGGCATTATGCGGAAGTAGTTCAGTGGTAGAACGCCAGCTTGCCATGCTGGAGGTCGCGGGTTCGAATCCCGTCTTCCGCTTTGCCGGGGTGGCGGAATTGGCAGACGCACAGGACTTAAAATCCTGCGGTCAGTAATGACCGTACCGGTTCGATCCCGGTCCTCGGCACTTATGCACCTATAGCGCAATTGGATAGAGTGTCTGACTACGAATCAGAAGGTTGTAGGTTCGACTCCTACTAGGTGCATTTTTCGGGAAGTAGCTCAGCTTGGTAGAGCACCTGGTTTGGGACCAGGGGGTCGCAGGTTCGAATCCTGTCTTCCCGATTAGATACGTAAGTATCGAAAGTTTTATATCGCGGTGTAGCTCAGCTGGCTAGAGCGTCCGGTTCATACCCGGGAGGTCGGGGGTTCGATCCCCTCTGCCGCGATTGGTCTGGATCTTTAGCTCAGTTGGTTTAGAGCTGACGGCTCATAACCGTCCGGTCGTAGGTTCGAGTCCTACAAGATCCATTATTAAATCTTTTGATTTAATGACCATTGCATTATTTTAAATAGTGTGTTATAATTATTAAGCAACATATGGAGGATTACCCAAGTCTGGCTGAAGGGAACGGTCTTGAAAACCGTCAGGCGAGTCAAATCGCGCGAGAGTTCGAATCTCTCATCCTCCTTTATTATCGCGGGGTAGAGCAGTCTGGCAGCTCGTCGGGCTCATAACCCGGAGGTCGTTGGTTCAAATCCAGCCCCCGCAATTTGGTCCGTTGGTCCAGTCGGTTTAAGACGCCTGCCTGTCACGCAGGAGATCACGAGTTCGAGTCTCGTACGGACCGCTTAACTTGGCTCTGTAGCTCAGTTGGTAGAGCAACGGATTGAAGCTCCGTGTGTCGGCAGTTCGATTCTGTCCAGCGCCATTGTTCCATTTTTAATTTAATATGCGGGTGTAGTTTAGTGGTAAAACCATAGCCTTCCAAGCTATTGTCGCGAGTTCGATTCTCGTCACCCGCTTTATGGGCCTATAGCTCAGCTGGTTTAGAGCGCACGCCTGATAAGCGTGAGGTCGGTGGTTCGAGTCCACTTAGGCCCACTTTTGGAGAAGTACTCAAGTGGCTGAAGAGGCGCCCCTGCTAAGGGTGTAGGTCGCGTAAGCGGCGCGAGAGTTCGAATCTCTCCTTCTCCGTTAATTTTATATGACCCGCTGGTCAAGTGGTTAAGACACTGCCCTTTCACGGCAGTAACATGGGTTCGAATCCCGTGCGGGTCATTTTTCATTTTAATATTATCGCGGGGTAGAGCAGTCTGGCAGCTCGTCGGGCTCATAACCCGGAGGTCGTTGGTTCAAATCCAGCCCCCGCAATTTTGGTCCGTTGGTCCAGTCGGTTTAAGACGCCTGCCTGTCACGCAGGAGATCACGAGTTCGAGTCTCGTACGGACCGTACTTAAAAAAGAGATGTTTATCATCTCTTTTTTTGTTTACCATTTTTTTATATTAATAAAGCTTGCACTATAATAATTAGTTGAAAAGTCTCTAATCAATGGTAAATAAGAATTATTTTGTTGCTGATACTTTTTATACCAGTCATTGAAATAACTTTCATCCATCCAAGTGGTTAAAACAGTGATGGTATTTGAACCATTATTCTTTTTAAGATAGTAGATACTATCCATCCCAGTTGGGGGAGTTGAACTATTTATAAAACCATTTAACTTGGCATTAATAATCTTTGCTTCATTATCATCTGCGTTGATTTCTAAGTAATTAATAAACGATGTCCAATTGTCTGTACCACTATGATTCAATACTTTATATGAAATTGGTGAACTAAAAACTGATTCTAAATTTGATAGATCAAGTAGTTGTAAATTACCATTGGGTTTAACTGGTACAAATAGTTCCAATCTCCTGTTGGGATGATTTTTTATGATTTGATCTAAAATATATTCTGAACCAAAAGTTGTGCTTATTTTATTAATCATTTATTACCTCATTTTAATTGATTTACTTTAAGTCTAAAATAAAGTAACCTAGGTTGAAAGAATAACGATTTTTAAATATTAGGAGGAATAGATATTGAAATTAACAGTTTTAGGATATTATGGTGGCTTTCCTGGCAAAGAAGTTGGAACTAGCGGCTTTTTATTGCAATCAGATGATTTCAATCTTCTAATTGACTGTGGTAGTGGAGTCCTAATGTCGTTAGAAAAAGTAATTGATCCATTGCAATTAAATGCGGTTGTAATATCACACTACCATGCTGATCATTTTGCTGATGTAGGTGTTTTACAATACTATTGGCAATTACACGCAAAACGTTACCTAACAGGTGTATTACCTATTTATGGTAATACATTGGATGAAACTAATTTTTCAGCTCTAGATTGGCCCAACTCAACCCAAAAATTTCCATTTAAAGAAAATGAAGTTACTAACATTGGCCCATTTAAATTGGAGTTTTTAAAGACCATTCATCCAGTTCCAGCATTTGCAATTAAAATTACTGAAAAAAAGACAAATAAAATGCTGGTTTATACTGCAGATTCACAATACTTCGATGGTCTAATCGATTTTTGTAAAGATGCTAATTTATTAATTGCAGATACTAATTTCTTTGAAAATAAAACAGGAACAATTTGGCACATGACGTCAAAACAAGTTGGTAATTTAGCAAAAAGCGCCAACTGTGACCAATTAATGTTGAGTCATTTACCACAAACTGAAAAATTAAATTTGTTGTTTGATGAAGCCGAAGCAGCTGCTGGGGCTAAAGTTGAGGTTGTTTTACCAAAATTAAGAGAGAAGATTGAAATCTAATATGTAAGAGGGATTAACTTGAAATACGAAAGAACTGATGAAAATACAATCAAAGTTTGGATTACTCAGGCAGACTTAAAAGAAAGAAATATAAATCCGATTGAATTTATGAACGACCGAGATAAAGTGGAAAGATTCTTTTATTCAATTTTAGAAGAGGTTGATGAAAAAAGAGACTTTCAAGACAACGACTTAGTCTCTTTTCAAATCTTACCGCAAAAAGATGGAATCCAGATGGTTATTAGTAAGGACAGTAACATCGTTTCTAAATTAACCGAAGAAGATTTAAACTTTATGTCTGATGAAACTAAGGAAAGATTTAAGCAAAAGCAGGCACAAAATAAGCCAATTGATTATTTTGATGAAGAAAAACTTTACCGTGTGGTTCCCGTTTATTTTGCTTCCTTTGAGGATTTAATTGGGGGAGTTAACGAAATTAAACATGATTTGGAATTACCGGGAATAAATATTTATAGCAGTTTATTTAAAGACCGAGATGTTTACTACCTTCTATTAGAATATTTTTTAATTCCTAATGGGATTGTAAATGATGAAAAAAATGAAATTAAGCTAAAACTAGATTTAATTGATAATCAATTGGCTTTAATGTATGAATATGGACAGCTAAGTCCAATTTCAGATAGTGAAATTAAACAACATACTAAAGAGATTATGGACTCTTCTGCAATTAATAAATTAGCAAAATACTTTAACTAGCAATTAAAATTGCTAGTTTTTTTTCGTATTATACTAAGGGTGATAGTTTGTTAATTGCGAAAAAAGGTAATTCATTAATAAATGCAAACGCGGCAAAAAAAAGTTCTAAATATGTTTGTGCAGTTTGTCTGGAATCGGTTGTTTTAAAAAGAGGAACTGTAAATGTAGCTCATTTTGCCCACAAAATTGATTCAAATTGTGGCGGTGGAGAACCTGAAACTGCTAAACATCTAATGGGAAAACAATTTTTATTGTGTAGTTTAAGTAAAACTTATTCATCCATTCAATTAGAAGTCTACCTTAAGAAAATTAAGCAAAAACCGGACTTATTGGCTAATAAACTGGCCTTTGAGTATCAATGTAGTCCAATAACTAATCAACGCTTAAAAGAGCGAGTTATGGGGTATCAGCGGCTTAAAATCGAGTCGATTTGGATTTTAGGAATGCAGTATTATCAAATGAGACTGAAAAGTAATTCAGTTAGAAGATTTATGCGATATCATAAAAATATCGGCTTTTTTTTACTTTTTTTAAATTCAGAAACCCAAAAATTGATTTTAAAATATAATATTTACCAATCTGATTTCAGATTTTTTAATCTAGAACGGCAATTTACAAACTGGATGGAGTTAACTTCTTTTATAAATAACAACAAAATCCTGACCCAGAGATCGAATAGCTTAAAAGCAGCGGTTTTAAATATTGAAAAACGAATTATAAATTCCGATAAGGCAATCCTTAAAATTCAAGAATTATGCTATCAAAGGAAAAAAACAATTACGGGATGTCCCGTTTTTTGTCATTATCCTAGAGTTTTGGCACCAATAATTGATGATTGGTTAGGCATTACTATCAAAATCATTTTTCAGTTAGAAATTAATGAAAGTATTGCAGTAAACGTAATTAAATCGTTAATTATAAAGAAAAATTATTTATTTATTAAAAATAGTATGCGTTTTTACGATAATTCAATATTGCTATTTTTAAAAAATTTGCAACAACATAAAATTATTAGTATAAAAAAAGACCAAATTATTAGAATTCGTCCCATAATTTGGTATCATGACACATATTACAAATTAAAAATGATTAGAAAGGAATCTGTAAATGAAAATTACTAGTAGTCCAGCCAGAAAAGATGTTCCAGAAAATTTACAATGGGATTTATCCACTATTTTTAGCTCGGAAGCCGAATTTAAAGCTGAATTTTCCGAGGTTTCTGCATTAATTCCTGAAGTGAAGAAATTAAATAACATAGTTAATAAGGATGCCGCAGGTTTATTAGAAACCGTTGAATCTGTTTTAAATGTCAGCCGTAGATATGAAAAAGTGTTTGTCTATGCACATTTAAACAATGATGTTGATACTTCAAATAATAAGTACCAGGGATTTATGGATCAAGTAACTGATTTAGGAACTAAATTAAGTGCTGCGATTTCTTGGTTTGAACCAGAAGTTATTAAATTGGGTGAGAAGAAAATTAACGAATTTACTAAACAACTACCTGATTTAAACCAATACCAACGCTTTTTTGCATCTATTTTAAAAAATGAAGGACACGTATTAAGCGTCGCAGAAGAAAAGTTACTTTCAAAAGCTTCAGGTATTTTTGGTGCCCCTGAAAAAATATTTAGTTCATTAGATAGTAGCGATTTAGAGTTTCCAATGGTTGAAGATGGTCAGGGAAACCAAGTCCGCTTAACTAATGGGATTTATGGTGTTTTATTACAATCAACTGATAGAGAAGTTCGTGCTGCAGCTTTTAAAAAACTATATCAGGTATACCGTCAGTTTAAAAACACATTGGCTTCAACTCTTTCTTCAGAAGTTGCCGTTAATAATTTTAATGCAGAAGTTCATCATTTTGATAGTGCGAGAAACGAAGCCTTACATTCTAATGAAGTCGATCCGCAAGTTTTTGATAACTTAATTAAAAGCGTTAATGATCATTTACCCCTTCTACATCGTTACGTTGCATTAAGAAAGAAAATTTTAAACTTACCTGAAATGCATATGTATGATATGTATGTACCATTAGCGAAAGAACCAGAGCAAAAATATACCTTTGACGATTCTAAAAAAATTATGTTAGATGCATTAAATGTTTTAGGACCAGATTATATTGGACACGTTCAAGATGAATTAAATAATCGTTGGATTGATGTTGTTGAAAACCAAGGTAAAAGAACGGGAGCCTATTCATCAGGGATGTATGATACCAATCCGTATATTTTACTAAATTGGCAAGATAACATGGATAATCTTTATACCTTAATTCATGAGACTGGTCATAGTATGCATAGTTACTATACAACTCATAATCAACCATACCAGTATGGGGATTATTCTATTTTTGTCGCAGAGATTGCTTCTACTACTAACGAAAATATCTTAACTAATTATCTCTTAGAAAATACACAAGCAAAAGAGATGAAAAAATATATTTTAAGTTCCTATCTAGAAGGGTTTAAAGGTACTATTTTCAGACAGACTCAGTTTGCTGAGTTTGAACAATGGATTCATACTCAGGCACAAGCAGGAGAACCATTAACGGCTGAAACAATGAGTCAAAAGTATTTAGAAATTAATCAAAAGTACTATGGACCGGATATGGAAGTTGATAGTGATATTGCGTTAGAATGGTCGAGAATTCCACACTTCTATTATGATTTTTACGTTTACCAGTATGCCACTGGATTTGCTGCAGCTTCGACCTTAGCTGATAAAATTTCATTTGGAAGTGAAGAAGAAAAGAATGCTTATTTAAACTATCTAAAAGCAGGTAGTTCAGATATTCCAACGGAAATAATGAAAAAGGCAGGAATAGACATGACCAGTGTTGCTTATTTAGATGCTGCTTTTGCTAAATTTGAACAACGGATGGATGAATTAGAAAAATTAATGTAAAAAAAGAGTCCCAAATGAAGTGCTATAGAAAAGTTAGACACTTTATATAATTTTAAATTTTTAAGGATTTACACCTATATTCAACTGGTGTAAGTCCTTTTTTATTTCCTGAAATTCGTTCATTGTTAAACCAATCAACATATTTTTTGTATGTATTTTTTAATGTAATTACAGAATTAATATTAATACGATTTAAACACTCCCTCTTTAATAAATTAAAGAAACTCTCAATAGGTGCGTTATCTAAACAGTTTCCCTTTCGGGACATACTTTGCATATAACCATTAGATTTTAATTTTTGTCGATATGATTTTAATTGATAGTGGAATCCTTGGTCTGAATGTATCAATGGTTTACTATTTTGGGGAAGATTCATACTTAATTTATCTAACATATCTGAAACCAGCCTCCAGTTTGGATGCTCACTAATACTTGTTGCTAAAACTTCTCCAGAGGCTTCATCAATTATTGCCGATATATATCCCCATTTATTTTTTCCAATTTTCACTTGTGTTATATCTGTATGAAGCACCTTATATGGGATAGTTTCATTAAATTTTTGTTTTAGAATATTAGGAGCAATTTTTCCTATTTCACCCTTAAATGAAGAATATTTCCTTGTTTTTTTTGAGTATACAGTACAAATTAATCCAATTTTCCGCATTATTCTTCGCACGGTTTCTAAACAATATGTATATCCTTTATTAATCAAAATTTGCCAAATCCTACGATAACCGTAGGTTTCACGACTTTTTAAATAGATATTTTTAATTTCTTCTTTCAATTTAAGATATTTATCTGGTTTTTTTGATCGTTTTAATGCAGCATAATAAGTTTTTCTTTTTAAATTGAAGTATTTTAACAACTGTCTAAAATTATATTCTGGCCTTAAAGAATTAATTAGTATTGCTATTTCTGTTGATTTTATTTTCTTTCCTTTAAGGCTCTCAATTTTTTTGAGATATCAAGTTCCATTTGTGTGTAACGTAGTTTTTCTTCTAAATCAGAAATTTTTTGTTTGTATTCTTCCTCTTTTGTCTTCGGAATTTCTTTTAATGCTTTTTTACCTTTACTTTTTTTCATAGATGGCCGTCCTATCTTTTTTAAACGAAGTGCGGTAATCCCATAATTTTCAAAATCTTTAACCCATTTTCTAACTTGAGATTGATTGATTTTAAAATAAGAAGCTACTTTGGAATAGCCTTCGTTATGATTTTGATAGTATTTTACCACCATTAACTTAAAATTTTGACTATATTTTTGCTTAGCTCGACGAGCTAAAATTTGATAGCCACTTACATTAACTTGGTCAATCCAACTATATATTAAACTTTTGCTTATTCCATAATTATTTTTAATTTCATTAACTGAATAATCTTCTTCTAAACATAAATGAACAAGTTCTGCTTTAAATTTCGGTGAATATTTTGTCATAAAAAAAGCACCCCATAACTGTTATTTTTGTCTAACAATTATAGGGCACTTCAAAACGGGACTCTTTTTTTATAAAACTTTTAAATGTGGGAAAGCTTTTAATTTTTGCTTAGGGGTATGATTAATAATTTTTTGAAACAGTGATTCCAGTTGTGATAAGTCAAATTTATCGATTAAGATGCCATTATCAACAGATCTACAATCGAAAATAACTAGATTTTCATGATTGGTGATTCCCATTTCGCGAACCAATTCTTGATCAGAGTTAATATTTGCTTTAATTAATTTTGAAATACGGTCTTCTTTAAACATTTCTAAATCTAACTTATTTTCTAAAGCAATTTGATATGCAAGCTTTTCTGAATAAGGCACGTTTTGCTTTAAAACGGCTTCTTGGAGATCCTGTAAAAAACTACGTCCCTTTTTACAGCCTTGATATAAAGCTGCTTTGTAGTCGACAATTATTTGATAAGGATCAATGTTATTTTGATTTTTTCGATTTAGGGTTTCAAGGGTGATAAATGGAATAAATCTTAAACAAACCTTGCCCGGAAGATTTTCAGTAACTTTGGTAACATCTTGTTCTGCTGTGAGACAATTTGAACAAGATGGATCAATAAATAAGTATACTTCAATCATTAGCTTCTATCTCCTTATCAGTAATTTTAACGCACTATCTACCATACCAAATTTTAACTAAAATTCAAATAATTTGATTTATTTTACGTAAAATAAAATTAGTCTAAATGTGATATGATAGGCATATAAAAACGACATAGTGGGGTGGTCTAGTGGTTACTGACTGGAATTCATTGTTATTTCCATATAACCAAGCTGCAAAAGAATGGAAAGTTAAATTACGAGGTATTCGTGAAGAGTATCAAATAATGGATGAACATTCTCCAATTGAATTCGTAACTAGCAGAATTAAATCAATTGATAGTATTAAAGAAAAAATGATTCGACGAGATATTGATCCAGAAAGATTAACTGAAGATATGGAAGACATTTGTGGTCTGAGAATTATGTGTCCTTTTTTAGACGACATTTATCAAGTGGTTAATATTTTAAGAAAAAGAAATGATATTGAAATAATTGAAGAACGTGATTACGTAAATAATGAGAAAAAAAGTGGTTATCGTTCTTATCACATTGTTTTTCGTTATCCGCTTCAACTATTAACCGGACAAAGAAATATTTTGGTTGAAATTCAAATTAGAACGTTAGCGATGAATTTCTGGGCAACTCTAGAGCATTCATTAAATTATAAACATCCCGATGTTTTCCCGGATGATGTTCACAAAAGATTGCAAGAGGATTCGGAAACGGCTTTTAAGTTGGATGAAGATATGTCACAAATTAGAAAAGATTTGATTGATGATGCCAAGAAACAAGATAAAAAGGGTGAATAGAGATGCGTATTGCAATTTATGGAAATGATAATAAAAGCTCAAGTAAGGTTGCAACCGAATTATCTGAATTGATAAACAAATCAGAGGTTTTACAAATTGATGAACTAAACCCAGAAGTAGTGATTTCAGTAGGTGGAGACGGAACTTTACTTTCAGCCTTTCATCATTACGATGATTTAACGGAAAAAGTGCGTTTTGTGGGAATCCATACTGGACACCTAGGTTTTTATACTGATTGGCGCGATAACGAGGTAGAAAAACTGGTGGAGAGTTTAGAAAATGATAATGGTCAAAGTGTTAGTTATCCACTTCTAGATATTCAGGTCGAATATTCAGACCAGGGTCTTCCAGATAAAATGGTGGCACTAAACGAATCAACCGTAAAAAAATTATTTGGCACAATGGTGGCTAAGGTTTACATTAAGGATAGACTTTTTGAAAACTTTAGAGGTGATGGTTTGTGTATTTCAACTCCTACCGGATCAACTGCCTATAACAAGTCAGTTGGGGGAGCAATCATTTCACCTAAATTTAATGCAATTCAAGTTGCTGAAATGGCCTCAATTAATAACCGAGTATTTAGAACAATTGGTTCTCCAGTTATTATTCCACCAACGGAAACCATTACCGTTGTACCCAAAGTTTCATTACACAATGTGTTGACGTGTGATCAACTACTGGTAATGGATCGTCCAATTAAATCAATTACCTATGGAATATCGCAACGGCGAATCTATTTTGCTAAATATCAACATACGCATTTTTGGGAACGGGTAAACAACTCCTTTATTGGTGACAATCTGAATGATTAATTTTACCTGGAATAATCACCATGAGACGCCGCTAAAATTAAGAACCTTTTTAATGGAAAAGGGAGTTACTCGGACATTACTAAAAAAGGTTAAGTTTAATGGTGGTCAACTTTTAGTAAATCAAGAACCGCAATTTACCAATTTTATGTTGCAACAAGGTGATAAAGTTACGATGATATTACCACCAGAGCAGCAAAATGAAGTTTTAAACATTTCTAATGAACCGTTAGACATTTTATTTGAAAATCAAAACTATTTAATTATAAATAAACCGGTTAACGTAGCGACGGTTCCATCACATATTTATCCCAATGATACGATTGTTAATCGGGTGTTGGGTTACTACTTAAAAAAAGATTATCCTAGTAAAGTGGTTCATGTAGTTAATCGCTTGGATCGTGGAACCAGTGGTCCGGTTATTTTTGCCAAAAATAGTTTAGCTCATGCCGCTTTAGATAAAGAATTTAAACAACGACGAATTAAAAAGGGATATGTTGCGGGGCTGGTAGGAAGAATCCCACTAAAGCATGCTAGTATAGTACTTCCTATCGGGAGGAAACCAGATTCTTTTATTGAAAGAGCAATTGTTAAGGATGGAAAATATAGCAATACCGAGTTTTGGACGATGAAAACTACATCAACTAATTCTTTAGTTAAAATCAGTTTGCACACGGGACGAACTCATCAAATTCGAGTTCATTTTGCTGCAATCGGTTATCCTTTGGTGGGGGATTGGCTATACGGCACGGAAACAGCAGAAATTAAGCATCAGGCTTTGCATTGCTTTGAGCTTGAATTTTGGGACCAATTGGATGAAATGACTATTAAAGTTGAGGCTCCCATACCACCATATTTTGCAGATATAATAAAAAAGTAAGCTTTCGTTGAAAGCTTACTTTTTATTAATATAGATAAATGAGTCAGTTTGATTTTCTGGTTGGCTTGCTTCTTCAGTAGTCAAGTATGGAACTAGTCTGAGTGTATTAAATTCTTTCAGTTTTTGTTCTAGTTTTTGCAAGTTTTGACTAGCAACGATTCCACTAAATTGGTGTTCAGTTAACCAGCTTAATGCTTCATCCCAATTATTTTCTGGAATTTCATCAAAAGCGGGAGAGAAAAACATTTCCATGCCGTCGGATGCTCCTGCTAATGCTTCCATTATCTCAGTGTCAATTTGGTTTTCTGAAGTTAAAGCACCGATAATCACGCCGTCTGTCCCTAAGGATTGGCATTGAAAAAGATCAGCTTCCATGATTTTAGCTTCGGTATCATCAAAAATGTTGGATTCGTTACTGGCATTAATAAAAACGTCCAAACTAATTTGATGTTCGTTAGCGTATCTAGTTGCTTCTGCAATCAAACCACGACTGGGTGTCATTTGATTATTTGCAATTGCAATTCGATAATTAACTTTAGAAGCTATTTTGGGTAATTCTCTGAAATTGTCGATTACGGGTTCTAAATTATTCATTTAAATTCCTCCAATAGATATATTATACTGGTAGACTGAAGGTAAATTATAGACCATTAAAGACCTTTTTTGAACGTGTTATAATGAATTGGTTAAATTATCGCAAAGAATTGGAGTATTACAATGACTAATCATATCGTTTTATTTGAACCACTAATGCCAGCTAATACAGGAAACATTGCTAGAACTTGTGCCGGAACTGATACTGTTTTAGATTTAATTAAACCACTAGGATTTTCAGTTGAAGACAAGTATTTGAAACGAGCAGGATTAGACTACTGGGACAAAGTTCAAATTAATTACCATGAAAGTTTACCAGAGTTTTTGGAGACGGTTCCAGATATTAAGAAATTATTTTTAGTATCGAAATTTGGTAAATATAACTATGCCCAACATGATTATACAGATACAAATGAAGATTATTACTTTATTTTTGGAAAAGAAACCACGGGCTTGCCTGAGCGATTTGAACAAAAATATGCTGAACAAGCGATTAGAATCCCGCAAGATGATTCTAATATTCGCGCTTTGAACTTATCGAATTCATGTGCAATTGTGATTTATGAAGTCTTACGTCAACAATCATTTAGAGATTTAGACATGGTTCATGATTATGAACATGATAAATTAGCTGATTTTAAAAAATAGATAGAATGAGGTATTTGATTGGCAACCAAGAGAAAAAGAAAAACAAAAGGTAAGAAAAAACAAAAATTAAATAAGTCATTACAACAATTTATTAGTGAAAATCGTCAATCAATAGTTGGCTTAGGATTACTCTTCTTTGGGGCATTAGCTTGTTTTAACCTGGGGGTAATTGGGATTACTTTAGCAAACTTGGTAAGAATTGTTTTCGGTAATACGTACCAAGTTGTCTGGGGGCTATTAGCAATTTGGGGAGCTTTTCTATTTGTAGATAAGCCCCTTCCTAAGATTAAAGCGCATTTTATTTGGGGATTTTTGGTAAGTTGGATTGGTATTTTACTAGAATTTTCAATTTTAATGTTTTTAAAATTACATCAGTTTTATCAATACATTAACGTTACTTGGCAAACCAGTTATAACGATTTAGTTAAAGTAGAAACCGGTACCAATGTTGGTGGTGGATTGATTGGATCAGGTCTGTTACAAGGATTATCAGTATTAATTTCCTTTGTGGGAACTGAAATTCTAGCTGTGTTAATTATTTTAGCCGGAATTATTATTTTTTGTGATATTCCCATCACCAGTCTATTAAAAAAATTAATGTTGCAGTTGGAAACAACGGTTAAAAACTATCATGAAAAACGGATTCAGAAGAAGGCAGAAAGGGCTAAAAAAGCCAAAGAAGCCCCAAGTCGTCCTAATCCAGTTCCACCAATTGAAAAGCCGGTGGAAAAAACTCCGCCAACTAAGTCAGCTGTTAAGGAAGAAAAACCTACTTATGTAGAGCCTAAGCCAGAAATTAGAATGGCTAATAAAAAGGAGCAAACTCCTTTTGTACCTCAACCAACTAATAGTAATCCTGGTAGCTATCAGTTACCATCCACTGAATTGTTGACTCAGATTTCACAGACGGACCAAACTCAGGAATACAATTCAATTGATAAGAATACTAAGGTTTTGCAGTCAACACTAAAAAGTTTTGGGGTTGATGCAGAAATTAAAAACGTTAGTCTAGGACCATCGGTTACCGAATATGAATTGCATCCAGCCATCGGTGTTAAAGTTAGTAAAATTGTTAATTTAAGTGATGATTTGGCGTTAGCATTGGCCGCCAAAGATATTCGAATTGAGGCACCCATTCCTGGAAAATCTTTAATTGGAATTGAAGTACCTAATCGAGAAGTATCGATGGTTTCATTTAGAGATACATTTGAATCTCAAGGCAAGCAGGCAATGGAAAAGATTTTGAAGGTGCCACTTGGAAAAGACGTTAATGGAAACGTAATTTCTTGTGATATTACCAAAATGCCTCACTTACTGATTGCGGGATCAACGGGTAGTGGTAAATCAGTTGCAATTAACGGTTTCTTAACTAGCATTCTATTAAAAGCAACTCCTGATCAAGTTAAACTAATGTTGATTGATCCCAAAAAAGTTGAGTTGGGTGTTTATAATGGAATTCCACATTTACTATCGCCAGTCGTTTCTGACCCCAAAAAAGCTGCTCGGGCACTAAACAAAGCGGTTGAAGAAATGGAAAATCGTTATGAATTGTTTGCCAAGACTGGTCAACGGAAAATTGATTCCTACAATGAATTTGTCGACAAAGAAAATCAGAAAAAGGGAACTGCAATTCCTAAGCTTCCATATATTGTTGTGGTTGTTGATGAATTAGCTGATTTGATGATGACCGTTTCAAATGAAGTTGAAACCGCAATTATTAGGTTAGCGCAAATGGGACGAGCAGCAGGTGTCCATATGATTTTAGCAACGCAACGACCATCTGTAGATGTTATTACTGGTTTGATAAAAGCAAATGTTCCTTCACGAATTGCCTTTGCAGTATCAAGCGGGACTGATTCTAGAACTATTTTAGACTCAAACGGAGCCGAAAAATTACTGGGACGCGGAGATATGCTGTTTGAACCAATTGGTCAGAACAAGCCTAACCGAGTTCAAGGTTCGTTTATTTCTGATACGGATGTTGAAAGTATCGTTGAATTTGTTAAATCACAGGGTGAGCCAGATTATGATGATAAGATGGTTGTAACTGATGAGGATATTGCTGAAGAGCAAGAAGATGAAGAAAAAGATGATTTATTTGATGAAGCTCTAGACTTTGTGGTTGAAGAACATAAGGCTAGTACCTCGATGTTACAAAGACGATTTAGAATTGGTTATAATCGTGCCGCTCGAATAGTCGATGAGATGGAACAACGCGGTTATGTTGGTCCACAACGAGGAAGTGTTCCTAGAACGGTTTATAAACAAAAAGATCCAGATAATGATTGATAGCAAATAAAAAAACTGGGGAAGATTTCCCCAGTTTTATTGTAATAATGCTGTTGCAGATCCTAGGATAACTCCTAGAACTGTAAAAATAATCATAATCCATACAAAAATGTATAGGATCTTTTGGAATGTTGACTTGTCACGCCACTTTGTCAAAATCCACACCACCTTAAAGTTTAATACCATAATTCTAACTGGGCAACAGTGATAATGCAATAGAGGGAGTTAAAAGTTAAACGAAATGAACTTAGTTAATTTTCCAGAAACTTTAGAACAACTAATAAAAAGCCAAGGAATCATTTTGCTGTATTTTTTAATTAGTGTTTTTATAATTAAAATTTTAAAATTAATTTTTAAATGGAAGAAAATTCGAGTTTTGGATGTATTCCCCATTTTTGGAATTGTTTTAGTTCAAAGGGCATCATTAACTCAAGCGGGAACATCATTACTTCCAATTTGTATGATTATTTGGATGGTAATTGCAATCACTTGGGTTTTAAGAACTTATCGAAAAAATGGAGAAGTTATTTTAAAACAATTTTTATTCTTATTTTGGCGATTTTCTGATTTATTTTGGCTGTTTATGTATATGTTTATAATAACTTTAGAAATGCTGAAAAGGCTTTAACAGAAGGGTTTGAGAATGTTTTCTCAAACTCTTCTGTTTTTTTGTGGTAAAAAATGGATATCAAGTGGTGTAAAGTGGTGCGTTGTGGTAGACTAAATTTATCAGAAGGAATGGGGATGATGGAATGTTTATAGGTGAATATCGACACAATATTGACCAAAAAGGCAGAATTATCATTCCCGCCAAATTCAGAGAACAACTTGGAGATCAATTTGTAATTACAAGGGGTCTTGACGGTTGTTTATTTGGCTATACTCAATCTGAATGGGAAAAAGTACAAAAAGAAATTAACGAACTTCCCTTTAATAAACGTGATGCGAGAACCTTTGCACGTTTATTCTTTTCGGCCGCAACTGAATGTGAGATTGATAAACAGGGGCGAGTAAACCTTCCTGATCCGTTGATTAAGTATGCCGGATTAATTAAAAGCTGTGTTTTAACCGGGGTCTCAACTAGATTTGAAATTTGGGATGCTGATAAATGGGATGCTTACAACGAACAATCACAAGATGACTTTAACGAAATTGCAGAAAACCTACTTGATTTTTAAAGAATGAGGCAAATTGATGACTGAATTTAACCATAAAACTGTGTTACTAAATGAGGCAGTTGATGAACTGAATATGGATCCCAATGGAACTTATATTGACTGTACTCTTGGTGGCGGTGGTCATACTTCTTTAATTTTATCTAAATTAGAGAATGGTCATCTGTATTCCTTTGATCAAGATGATTATGCAATTAAATATAATCAAGAAGAATTAAAACAATACATTGAAAAGCAACAATTAACTTTGATTCAATCTAATTTTAGAAATTTAAAATCTGAAATTAATGCGCAAGGAATCTCAGAAGTAAATGGAATCGTCTATGATTTAGGGGTTTCCTCTCCACAATTCGATATTGCAGATCGAGGCTTTAGTTATCAAAAAGATGCTCGATTAGATATGAGAATGGATCAGCGTCAACCTTTGGATGCCTGGGAAGTGGTTAATAAATGGCCTTATGAACACTTAGTTAGAATTTTCTTCCGCTATGGAGAAGAAAAGTTTTCAAAGCAAATTGCTAGAAAAATTGAGCGAATTAGAGAAGATGAGCCGATTAACACTACTACAGAGTTAGCAGAAATTATTAAGGATGCGATTCCAGCAGCGGCGCGACGCCATGGTGGTAATCCAGCTAAACGGGTATTTCAAGCAATTCGAATTGCAGTAAATGACGAATTAGGAGCACTTGAAGATTCTTTAGAGCAAGCCTTAGAACTACTGAAAATCAATGGAAGAATTAGTGTAATTACTTTTCAATCACTAGAAGATCGTTTAGTAAAACGGATGTTTAAGGAAAAAACGACGATTGAAAATTTACCACCAAATATTCCAATTATTCCAGAAGAGCTGAAGCCACATTTTAAGATGGTGCAAAAGAAACCAATCTTACCTGGCGAAGTAGAGCAAGAGGAAAATCATCGTTCACATAGTGCAAAATTACGGGTTATTGAGAGAATAAAGTAGGAGATAAATATGGAACAAAACGGAGTAGCCAGACAACAACGGGCTAACTATACATATAAAAGAAAAAACCATTCGAAGTTGTATGAGGTTCCAGCAACAGAAACGAAGTTAAGATTATCTGGATTTGAGAAGACTTTAATTATTTCAGGAATTTTAATTAGTTTTGTTTTAATGGTTTCATTGGTATCCGCCAAAAATTCATTAAATGTATCCGAACGCTCATTTCAAAAAACATCCACTCAAAACGTGAAGCTAAAAAATGAGACTCAAAGTATGAGTCAAGAACTAGATGGTCTCGAAAATAGTGCAATTGCTAGAGTAGTTGAAAAGGATCAACTTTCAATTGATAATGCTAGTGTAAGGGAAATAAAAAGATGAGAGATAATCAAAAGCAGCTGAATAATCAAAAGAAAGCCGAGAAAAATCGGCGTAATTTTGCAAGAATCTTTATGATTTTTGTAAGTATTGTTTTTCTTTTGATTGTCGGCTCTTTTTCTGCTGTTGCAATATTTAAGTCTGCCCATGGGGTGGATTTAAAGGAAAGAACCAATCAGCTATACAATCGAAATAGTATTATCCAAGCAAGTCGAGGATCGATTTTAGATAAAAATGGAAAACCACTGGCTGAAGATACCAATACGTACTCACTTTATGCAGTGTTAAATAAGAAACAAAAATCAATTGAGGGTAAGCCTGAATACGTCCAAGATAAAAAGAAAACCGCCAAAGTTTTGTCAGAAAATTTGCCAATTTCTTATAAAAAAGCCTACAAAGCTTTAAATCCGGAAAAAGAAACCTTCCAAGTCGAGTTTGGAAACGCCGGCAATCGAATTAGTTTATCTACAAAAGAAAAAATTGAGTCTAATGGTTTAACTGGGCTTTATTTCACTCCTAAGCAATCTAGACTATATCCCAATGGCGTTTTTGCTTCGCATATTATTGGATTAGCAGCAACGATGGTCAATGATAAAACTAAGCAGATTAGCTTAGAGGGACAAATGGGAATTGAAAAGTCATTTAACAAATTATTAACGGGTGTTAATGGTTTTAAAAAATATCAAGAAGATAATTATGGCTATAAAATTCCATCTGGTAATAACGTTGATAAACCTGCCAAGAACGGGAATAACGTTCATACCACGATTGACTCCAGCCTCCAACTACTATTGGAAACTCAATTAAACAAGGTTAATGAAGAAGTTAACCCTAAGAGTATGTCTGCCATAATTATGGATGCCAAAACTGGTAAAATTTTAGCGGCTTCCCAAAGACCAACCTTTAATCCGGAAACGGGAGAAGGTTTGGGTGATGTTTGGCGTGATGCTTTATCACAAGATGTGTATGAACCTGGATCAACGATGAAAATTTTCACAATTGCCTCTGCAATTGATAGTGGTCACTATAATGGAAATGCCACTTATCATTCTGGAATTTATCAAATTGGGAATCAAATTGTTCCAGATTGGAATCGAAGTGGTTGGGGAGACATCACTTTTAATAAAGGTTTTGCGCTCTCAAGTAACGTAGCAATGGCTCATTTGGAACAAATGATGGGAGCCAATACTTGGAAGAAGTACATTAATCGCTTCCAATTATTGAAAAATAATAATAATGTCGTTGATGGTCAAGTTGCGGGAAACATTCAATTTGAACGTCCTATTGAACAAGCTAATACGGCCTTTGGACAAGGGATTCAAGTAACGGCATTACAAATGCTTCAAGGATTTAGTGCGATTGCCAATAATGGACAGATGGTTAAGCCACAAATTATTGATAAAGTGACTGATTCAAACAACAAAAAAACGATTAAGACGTATAAAAAAGAAGTAGCCGGAAATCCCATTAAGGCTTCAACTGCTAAGCAAGTACGAAAATTAATGGAAGATGTAGTTTATAAAGATTATGGAATTGGTCATCCATTCCAGATTGATGGCTATCGGATTGCTGCAAAGACCGGTACTGCTCAGGTAAGTAATAGCTCTGGTCAGTATGAAAATGGGGATAACAGTTATCTCTACTCGGTTGCAGGAATGGCACCAGCCAATAATCCACGCTACATTATGTATGTCACGCTAAAACAACCTAACTTAGGGGGCCAACAAGGTGCAACCGTGTTAGCTCAAGTGTTTAATCCTGTGATGAAGAAGGCCTTGATGTCGGATGGAAAATCTAATAGTAAGGTTAAAATTCCTAATGAAGTGGGAAAAGCGACTACCGATGCCCAAAATGATTTGAATAAAGAAAAAATCAATAACATTGTGGTAGGTAAAGGACAAAAAATCACTAAACAAAGCCCCCAAGGGAAGGCACCCAAAGATATTTCGAATCGAGTAATTTTAGTTACTGATGGTGCAATGACAATGCCTAACTTAACGGGGTGGAGTAAAGAAGATGTGGAAGACTTTGCAAACATTACCCAAATCAAAGTTAACTTTAACGGCGATGGTAAGGTAACTAGTCAAAGTATTAATCCGGAACAAGAATTTAATAAAAATAATCAATTAGACGTTAGTTTGATGAAATAGGATAAAAAGAAGGGATGGAAATAAAATGAATTGGTTGATTCCACTAATTGCTGGATTTGTAATTACATTTCTACTGACACCAGCATTAATTAAGTATTTTAGAGCAAAAAAAGAGGGGCAAATGATTAGAGAAGAAGGCCCTAGCTGGCACGAAAGTAAAAGTGGAACTCCAACAATGGGGGGATTAGCGTTTGTTTTTGCAATTGTCGTCACTGTCTTGATTTATGCAATTTCGACTAATCAAATAAACTCTACTCTATCAATTTTAGTATTTGTTTTTCTATCATACGGTTTGATTGGAATGTGGGATGACAGTATTAAAATTTTCAAGCGTCAAAATGAAGGCTTTAAAGCTTGGCAAAAATTTGGTTTGCAAATCTTAGTTTCAATCATTTTTGCGATTGTTTATCATTCAAATGGTTTTCCAATGTCAATTCGCTTTATGGGCGATGGTGAAATTACCCTAGGAATTTTATATGTCGGATTTATTATGATCTGGTTAACTGGTTTTTCTAATGCGGTTAACTTAACCGATGGATTGGATGGGCTAGTAAGTGGATTGAGTGTAATTGCATTTTCTGCCTATGGAATTGTAGCTTACGTGCAAAAACAAGTTGACGTGCAAATCTTCTGTATGGCTGTTGCTGGTGCGCTTTTGGCATTTTTATTGTTTAATCATAAGCCAGCCAAAATTTTTATGGGAGACATGGGGTCACTGGCTTTAGGGGGAGCATTAGCTGCGGTTTCCATTTTGGTACACCATGAATTATCCTTAATTTGGATTGGGTTAATTTTTGTTTTAGAAACCTTAAGCGTAATTCTTCAAGTTGCATCATTTAAGTTAACGGGTAAGAAAATTTTTAAAATGACTCCAATTCACCACTCTTTTGAAATGAGTGGTTGGAGTGAGTGGAAAATCGATTTAGTTTTTTGGGCCGTTGGTCTATTGACTGCAATTACTGGTCTATTAGTAATACTTTAGTTATTGGAGGACTTCCTTTTGAAATTGATTGATTCATATAAAAATAAGAATGTATTGGTATTTGGAGCAGGTTTGAGTGGAACTAATGCTGCCAAATTATTAATCAAATTGGGAGCAAATGTGACCCTCACTGATGGTAAAAAGTTGGAAGAAATTACTGACCATCAAGAACTATCTGATTTAGGGGTGAACATCGTTGCCGGTCAATCACCACTATCTCTTTTAGATGGAACTGACTTAATGGTGAAAAATCCAGGAATTCCTTATGACGTAGCCTTAGTAAAGGCTGCGGAGGAAAAACAAATCCCTATCATTGTCGAAGTCGAATTGGCAAGTGAAGTTGCAGAAGCACCGATTGTAGCGGTTACCGGAAGCAATGGGAAGACAACCACAACTACGATGATTTCAGAGATGTTATCTGCTGGTAAATCTGCAGGAACTGCTTATAAGGCTGGTAATATTGGAATTTCAGCAACACAAGTAGCTGAAAAGGCTACTAAAAACGATGAAATTGTGATGGAAGTTTCTAGTTTTATGTTGTTAGGAATTACTAAATTTCATCCAAAAATTGCTGTGATTACCAATATTTTTGAAAATCACCTAGATTATCATAAAACTAGAGAAAACTATGTAAACGCAAAATTAAATATTACGAAAAATCAGGATGAAAAAGATTTCTTAGTGATTAATTTTGATACTGCTGAATGGCGCAAATTAAGCGAAAGAAGT